>QJYE01000494.1 GCA_003235785.1 Nitrospirota bacterium | reverse complement strand
CTTTTTGGGTAGGGTCCTGGAGGTCGAAGAATACGGATATTGGGCAGGCCGGTCCCTATGGCTCGAGAAGGTATTGAGGAAGGGGATTATTCTTGGCGAAGCACGGAAAGTGGTGGAAGACCTAATAAGCGGTAGGTTCCGAGAAACCCTGTCAGAAGGGTGAGAAGAATGGTTATCAGCAGCCCCGCCAATAGGACGGGAACATTCATGGTCCAGGTTAAATCGAAAAAGACATGTAAGATCGACCAGGAGAGGAGGCACCCTAACCCCAGTCCGACCAAGCCGGCAAATCCACCAATCAGCCCGAATTCCGTGCCGAGTGAAAACAGCAAAAGCCCACGGCTTCCTCCCAGAGCTTTTAAAATGGCGAGTTCGCGTAGTCGTCGGTAGCGGTTGATAGAAATCGCAGCAATCATGACGATGCCTCCCGTGATGAGGCAGAGGAAGGCCAGTGCCTGAATGCCTGTGGCGAGTTGACGAAAGATCTTGGCGATATTGTCCAAGACGTCTCCGACATGAATGGCTGTGACATTGGGTGTGGCGGCCACAATGGCTTGTTGGAGCGGGATTTCTTCTGTTGTGGGGACCTTGGCCGTGGCGATGTAGGTAATGGGGGCCCCATCGAGTGATCCGGGTTCCAGGATCATAAAAAAATTCATGGAAAAAGAGCCCCAATCGACGCTGCGAAGACTGCTGACTTTTGCGACAAAGGGCACACCTTGAATGTTAAAGGTGAGCGTGGACCCCAACGATAACCCCAAAATTTTTGCGCTTTCTTCTTCTACTGAGACCAAGGGGACATGCTCCTGGCTTTGAGAGTCCTCAGAGGAATGGCGAGATGAGGGGCTTTCCCACCATTGCCCCTGAGTTACGATATTGTCCTTGGGGAGGGCTTGTAAGGTTGTCAGGACATATTCTCTCGTGAAATACCAGCCGTTTCGTTTCCCTCTATGGTCTTCAGGGTTGATGGGGTGGCCGTCAATCGCAGTGAGGCGAGATCGCACGACTGGTACTAAGTGCGCCGATGTTCCTGGAATGTGTTGTTCTAATACCTGCGTGAATGCGGCATGTTGATCCGGTTGGATATCAATGAAAAAAAATGATGGGGCGTTGGTGGGAATCTGTTCTTCAATGAGGTCCAGCAAGGCATGTTGGACGGTCAGGAGTGTACTCATCAACATAACGCCGATTCCAATGGCCAAGGTCATGGCTTTTGTGAAATTCCCTGGGCGCTGCAGGTTGTTCGTGGCATGACGTAACAGCCCTCGTTGAGGAAAGGTGATCTGGCCAAGAAGCCAGTATAACGGACTGGTCCCGCTCCATAAGGCGATAATGGCGACAAGAAAGGCCCCTGAAAAAAATAGCCCGAGAGACCACGAATGCGCTTGCCAGATGGCTAACCCTATCAGGCAGCCGGCAATCAAGAGACTCGTTACCCTTTGCAGGTGGTCGTTCCACCAATGCTTCAGAAGCGTCACCCATCTGGTTGCCCACGGTTCAAGCTCCTTGTGAAGCGTGGCCTGATCAACATCTTGTCGAAAGATTGCGGCTGGCGAGACATGCCGGATTGTCAGCAATGGCCACAGGGAAAAGGCCAGCGTGGCCAAGGTGCCCACGGCGATTCCCCGTAGAATCGGAGTAAGCGTGGGATGTATCGGGAAGGTTTCGGGAATGAAGCCTTGCAGTAATAGAGGTAATCCCTGGTGGAGTCCGGTTCCCAGTATGCCACCGGCGAGACTGCCCATACCTCCCAGGAGCAGACTTTGTGTGAGATAAATGTGTATGACCTGAGAAGAATCGGCGCCAAGGGTTTTGAGTGTGGCAATAATCGGGGTTTTTTGAGTCAGAAATCCTTGAAGGGTACAAGCCACGCCGATTCCACCCACCAAGAGAATTGTGAGTCCAATCAGCCCAAGGTAGAGTGTCAGTTGGTCTAAAAAACGGCGAAGTCTGGGTTGGGCATCACGATAGGAGTTGACCTGAACGCCCTCGGGACTAAGGCGCCCACGAAGTTCCCCCAGCCATTGCTCAAGATTGCTTGAAGGAGGAAGCCGTAGTCGATATCGCTCATGAATGCGGCTTCCTGTTTTGACAAGTTCCGTCGCATGCAATGCCTGCCTGGAAATCATGACGCGAGGACCTAAGCTAAAGGCCGTGGCGATCTTATCGGGTTCTTTGGCAAGAATGCCTGTGATGATGAAATTGGCCTGGCCAATGCGAAGTTCACTGCCAAGATCAAGATTGAGGCGAATGAGGAGTGCTTTCTGGGCGATCGCTCCAAAGCAGGGGAAACGTTGGCAGCCTGATTGTCTTGGTGCCAAAAGCTCCTGAGTTGGTTGAACCGGTTCAACAATGATCTTGCCATAGAGTGGATACAACGAATCCAGGGCCTTCAATTCAACCAACTGCGAGGGGGCCTTTGCGTCAGAATGATAGGGTTGGTTGAATACAACGGCAGCCATGCCCGCCAACTCTGTAATATGAGAAATGGGGATCTTTCGTTCTGCCAGTGATTCTAAAACGTCTTGTCCCTTGGGGCTCATCGTGCGCCGCCAGGAAAGTTCGATATCTCCACCGAGCAGACCTCGCGCATCCCCCAAGATGCCGTTTTCTACATTCGTGGCAAACAGGTCAACGGCTACAATGGCACCAACACCTAAGGCGATACAGAGAAACAAGAAGGCAAAGCGTGGCCATGAACGAGCGGTTTCCCGCCAAGCCAATTTGAGAGCGATGGGGGTCATAGAGGCTGAGGTTGAAGATTACGCTGAACAAGCCGTGTCATGAACGATAGTCCCATCTCGCAACGTAAGAATACGTTGGGCACGAGCCGCCAGTGCCGAATCATGAGTGACAAATATCAATGTGCAGTCGTGCTGCTCATGCAGTTGCCATAAGAGATCAATCACCAGCTTTCCTGTGGTGCTGTCGAGGTTGCCGGTAGGTTCGTCGGCCAAGAGAAGGGGCGGTTGGCTGATAAATGCCCGAGCCAACGCGACGCGTTGCTGCTCCCCTCCCGAGAGTTGAGCGGGATAATGGTGAAAGCGTTGCCCTAATCCCACTGCATGGAGAAGCGTCTTGGCGCGTTCCTCCCCGGTGGAGACTCCCTGAAGCTCCAATGGGAGGGATACGTTTTCCAGAGCCGTCAACGTTGGAATGAGATGGAACGCTTGGAAGACATATCCAATGTGTTGGCGACGAAAATGTGCCATCGCCGTTTCTGCTAATGTGGTAATGTTGGTACCGTCAATATAGATAGAGCCATGCGTCGGCTGATCAAGCCCAGCCAGGAGGCCTAGCAATGTTGATTTGCCGCTACCTGATGGGCCGACAATCGCCAGGACTTGCTTGGCCGGGACCTCAAAAGAAATGTTGTGTAAAATTTGAACCAGTTGGTTGGCGGCAGACAATTGCATACCAAGCTGGTTGACTGTTATCAGTGGCGTGGAAAACAAAGATGGGGAAAGAGGTGAGGAAGGTTCCGATGAAGGTCGTGACACGTTGGTTAATGGATGGAATGCAAAAATTAAACACCCGGGAGATAATTCTCCCCCCAGCTTGTAGAACCTTGCTTATCTTATCAGCCTTTGTCGTCTTCTGTCTGGCTCTTTCGGGCTGTGATGTTTCAGGAGATTCGCCTGGAGGGATTGCTCCTTCCCAAGGCAACACTGGTCAGGATGTTCGAAGACAGGAAAATGGACGTTCTGCCCTCCCACAGGAAGAATCACACAATAGCCGTCTTCCTCGAATCGTCGCGTTCGGTGATAGTTTGACCGCTGGGCTAGGAGTTGCCTCGACGGAGGCGTATCCAGGGCAATTAGCGCAGCGGTTACATGAACAGGGATTTGAGTATGAGGTTATTAATGCTGGGGTATCTGGAGAGACCTCGGCTGGTGGACTGAGACGAGTCGACTGGATTTTGAAGAACCATCCCACATTGGTCATTCTGGAGTTAGGAGTCAACGATGGGCTTCGGGGGAAGCCCCTGCAAGAAACCTATGAAAATCTCAGTGCCATTATTGAACAATTGAAATCAGAAGGCGTGAGGGTCGTCTTAGCAGGAATGCGCCTCCCTCTCAATTATGGGGATGATTATACGCAAGAATTTTCTGCCCTGTATGAGCGGCTGGCCAATGAATATGGGGTCCCGTTCATTCCCTTCTTTTTGGAAGGGGTGGCCACTCATCATCATTTAAATCAAGGGGATGGGATTCACCCAACGGCTGAGGGCTATTCCATTGTCATGGAGAATGTGTGGGGAATCCTTCAGCCAATTCTTAAGGAGTTGGCTCTTGAAGACTCAGAAAAAATCATTGCCCCTCTTTCAAGAGAAAGAAGGGCAACAACATCCTGAGTGAGCAGGAGAGAATGTCTTTAAAAAAAATGATGGGTTAGGTCTTGTAGATGTCGTAAGCTCCATACGCAAGAATTATAGCGATCGTTCCATAAAACATGCCTGTAATGCCTTCATACCCTCCGCCCGGAGCATTGGCCATTGCGGGAGCTGCCGCTAAGATGAGTGACGTACTTAAAGTGATAATCCGACTCATACAAATACCCTCACTTTCTGACTAGAAAAATCTTGAACTAATTGTTAGATCGGAGATTTTACTCCCCTCTTAAAGCAGATTGTAGACAATTTTATTTCTGTGATGCAAGCCGGCTTTCGCGCACCCGATTCAAGAATGCTCAACTAGCTATTAGTACCTACATTTCTAATTCCATGTGACCCTAGGTGCGGGAAGCTTCTGAAGTGGATGCCTGAAAAATCCTGAGAAGAGGCAACTATTTTAATGAGATGTAGACATGTGACTCATGAGGGTTCAAGACGGGAATGTGACCCATCACAAAATGGTGGTTTTTTACTGTGCTTGCACCCGCACCAGGCCACTTTCTTTTTCTCTTTAATTTCGACTTCCAGAGGAGAAAAATCTGTTCCGGTGTGCGATCCATCGCAAAATGGTTGGGTTTTGGATCGGCCGCATTGACACCAATAATATGTGCCGGGTTCCATATCCATGACATACGGTGTGCGTTGTGGAATTTCGATAGGATCAGCCATGCTCTCCTCCTTATAGTTAACAAAATGGGGGGTCCTAGAAAACTCTTTAGCCACATCGGGGTTGAAGGCCGTTTGGCCCTAAGGGAGTTAACCAGAGGTAATCGGCAATTCCTTCGTGCAATTCAGCCAGGATCTCTTCATGTTTAGAAGGATCCCAGGCCACGAGATAAATCGTGACGGTTTTGATGGCTGGATGCGTGCGCTTCACTCGCTTGGGGACCGGAACACCATATTGAATGTGGCCTCCTCCGGTATAGCTGACAAGGGGAGTCTGGGGGGTTGGCCTCTTGTCCAGGAAATTTCGTATGACGGTCGCCATGCCTTCATCACGGATAATGGAAGCTTCAAAAATTC
>QJYE01000411.1 GCA_003235785.1 Nitrospirota bacterium | reverse complement strand
ATCACCAAAATTTCGAAACCAGATCGCAATGACTAGAGGTTAACTCAATCGAGAATTCAATCGTATAAATTAATATATTTCCGGTTTTCAAAATTGTTGCAGTTTCATTCGACGAGAGATTCGTAGGCTCGATGAAGCTATTACATAAAAATATCCCGCAGTGGCTCTGTTGGCTTCTACTTATTTGTCTTGTATTGATCATTGGCATTTTTCTCATAGATATTTTTGTCCCGCTTGGCGTGGCGGGGGGCGTACCATACGTCGCCCCCGTTCTGTTGGCAGCCTTCTTCCCAATTAAGTTTGGTGTATTTGCAGTGAGTATGGTTTGTTCTCTACTGACAGTAGGGGGCATGTTCTACTCTCCAGAAATTGATGTGATTGATTGGAAAGTATTTGCAAATCGCGGTCTGGCGCTGTTTGCCATCTGGGTGACAGCAATCTTAAGCTACTATCAAAACCAGTTCCGGGATCAACGAGAAGAAGCGTTCAAACGGATTCGTACGTTGGAAGGGATTCTCCCAATTTGTATGGATTGCAAAAAAATCCGAGACATCGGTGGGATGTGGCATAGACTGGAAGCCTATATCACGCGACATTCGGAAGTAAATTTTTCTCACGGGTATTGTCCAGAATGTGAAAAGGTCGCCTTAAGTAATATCCAACGTATCCATTTGAACCTCCAAGAGCGGCAAAAATTAGAATAATGGATGGCCGATACGATTGAGTCATGACCACCCAGAGGATTTGTCGTGAACTCCATTTGTCAGACAGCTATGATCTGAAGGGGCATCCAGCCAGGACGGGTATTCGTTTCCTCTATTACCGACTCCTACCTTCATTCTCATCGATACCATTCTCTTTAAATAAACATACTCTTCTTAAACTTAAAAAAGCTCTTGGATCACGAAGGTCTGCACAAGCTCTTCACGCACCTCGCAAATTTTAAATATCTCTCATCACCCGTACGGTGACCACGAGTTGTAAAAATTTCCTCTGCACATTAATAGCTGGCATGGCTTTTTCGCGCCCAATTGCCGTTTCTAGGTTGAACCGCTGATGCAACCCATCTCCCGGTCTCATCAAACCTGGAAAAACAAACAGAAACACATCGAGCGGTGTTCCGCGAACGCGCCTGAATGAACCATGGTCCAATAAACCTAAAAACGGCAGTTGTTGTGATGAGACACCGCCCATGCTTCGACAGGCTCAGCACGAACGGTTTTTGAAGTGCTCATCCAATTGGTGAAGGGTCCGGTCGCCCTGCCCAGCCTGCAGAGCGGGCGTGTCGAAGGGTTGCGTGCCTACCAACTGCCGTTTTTAGGAGGAACTCCTAAAAAAGAAGAAGCCGCCTCCTCTATACGAGAAGGCGGCTTCTTCAAATCCCCTGGTTCTTTCTTTACCAGGCCCGTTGAATTATGCATGGAAATAGCCTGCATAGGCGCTAGAAAAATTCTGGTTTCAGTAGCCGACGGAAATGGTCAAAAAATTCATCCAGTCCTGTCCTAAGCCATGCCGAAAGAAAGGCCGCAGTATTGCTTGGCGTATCAGAAGGGGACCACCTCTTACCTGGCTCATCCTGAAAGGGGGAAACCATTGTTCGCACGCGGAGCGTACTTCCAGTACGTGACCACGAAAAACTGGTGACCTGCCTGCGCGCTTGCGCGCCAAAACTGGCTTCAGCGGCGAGCGCGGAGGCAGGGGAACGCCCTAGTGGCTTTTTTCAACATTCCCTTACCCGGAAAAGCCGAAGTCAGTGTCCAGCGCCTTTCCTGGCGTCACTTGCACCTCTTGCTCTTGAAGGCCAAGCATAGGATGCCAGGCTCGAAGGGTATAGTGGCCTGGTGGAATATTGTCGATGACAAATTGGCCCTTCTCATCAGTAATGGCGAAATAGGGATTCTTCACGACATAGAGCCAGTTTTCCATAAAGTCGTGCCGATTACAGGCAAATCGCACCATCCGACTGTCTTTGAGTTTCCCGGAACTCATGGTCAGGTGCATTTCATGATCCGGCTGAATATCCCGATTATGAATGGTGCGCAGAATACTCCCTTTCTGTCCCTTTGCCACAAAGGTATGCAGGATATGTTTGATCGAATCCTGGTTTTCAAATTGGATAGGCTGATCCGCCACCACAACACCCGTAAAGGGACCAAAGTTGCAGCCTTTTGTGTGGACTTGCAGTCCCAAAGATTCCCCACCCTGGTGTTGAAAAGTTCCCTCCCCTGGGGCGGCTCCCGCCAATGTTTGTGGAGGGAAGGGCTTCCCTTTTTCTACGCCATCTAGAACCACAATGGCTCCTGTCAGGAAACCGTTCTGAACCTCAACTTTCATCAGACTTCGTTCCTGGCCACAAACCTCCGGGTTCTTGTCCACTTTAAATTGAACCGGCACGGGCGGAGAACCCAAAAAAGTGACGTGTCCCTGAATAGTCCCACCTTTCTGTACCTCCCCCACCTCATAGGCATGGATCATACTTGGTCCCGCAATGATAGCCAGACCTATTATGACCCACAGGATTCGGATTCTATGTTTCATGGCTCTTCTCCTTTTTTCCCCTCATACCTGTTAGCAACAGACGCGCATACGCCTGCTTACATAACCATTTGCCATCCCACCCAGAAGGAATAGCTTTGCTTCAATTGCGGACCATCAAGATCTTGATAAATAGGAGCACCCGCTTCAACACTCAAATGATTTTCAAGGCCCATGAACTCTGGGAACAGAATATTGACACCTCCCATTAGATCCAGCCGTTTACCAGCTTGACGATCCGGATCAGCTGTGGGGACAAGTGGAATATTCATTGGTCCAACTGTTGTTTGAAGTTGCCCGTCTTTTCTCTTGATGTTGTACCATTGCTGCCAGTTAAATCGCGCTGATGTGCTGATCCATTTTGCCCACCGGTACGCTCCCCAGGAATTCAATTGATATCGATTGCCTTCCTTATAGCCCTGACTATTGTGGCCAAGCCGAACGGTCCCAAGTGCCTGAAACCCCCAGGAAACATCGTTCCGAACCCCCGTGTAGGTCAGACCTGGTAACAGATCAACGGTTCCGGAACCCAGGCGCATTGGATAGGGCAGCAATGAATTATTGCCTAATGGAGTGTTATCGGTAGGATTAATATCACCGGTCGGCAGTGACACACCGGTGTTCAAATGAAACCGATGAGAACCGATACTTGGTGTTTCAAACGCATACAGTCGCCAAAGAGCCGCCAACTTGGCATCTCCAAATCCACTGGAGTTGGTCGTAAAATTGACCCCGGCTCTATTCTGATGTTCCATGTTTTTCAGGATGTACGGAAGCATAGCCATGAGGGTGACAGTATCATTCAAGCCATACATCGCACTGAACATATGCATCTGCGTCGTCATATTCTTGGGAGTCACTGCAAAATCTTTTAACACGTCATTGGCGGACAAGTTGTGGGTCCCGTTTCTCATCTGGTCCATATACATGTACATGAACCGATAGGAAAACATAAACTCGCCTTTGTTATGGGTATGATCCTGCATCACCCCGATAGGAGCGTGCGAATCGGGCCGTTCTGCCTGATAGAAATTTCCAATAGTGACCCGTTCCCCCTTTGCTGCTGCATTCTCTCCCAGTGTTTCCTCAAAACCATCCAGGAACCCTTCGAGTAATGCGGCCTCAGCTGTTTTCGCTCCGACTCCCAGAAAAACTCCACACACCAGTAAACCAATGCCAATAATTCGAACTGCAGTAAGCCATTTCATATTCCCGGTATCCATAATACTCCTCAACATTAAATTTCCAATCACCTCTGCAACAAAAAAAAGACAAATGATTTCAAACCATTCATTCTTATTATCCTCACAACAAAGACCTTTAATAGGGCTTTTGAATCTCTAAAGAAAAAGAGGCTCGATAGCAACACCTTTGTTGCTTTTGAGCGTTTAGATTCTGGGCTGTTAAAGAAACAATGGATGCTTCAGTCTATACAGAAGGGGGCGCACGGGAAGGAGAAGGGATGAGGAATAGGGGCGTGAGAGTTGGCGGTTCCTCATTTTCCATCCCAAGGAAGGAAAAAATGGGGGCAGCCACGTCCACCAGCTCGCCAGCATGAACCTGGCCAGCCGCACAATACCAGCTACAGAGAGGGGTCGCGTGCGTGCCGGACGTGTGATGTTGAGAATGCTGGGAAGCATGCCCAACGGCTTGAGCCGAGAGAACGGCACCAAGCATGATTAGCATGGCGACTAAACAAGCGGCAAGATATGGAGATCGAAGTGTTCGCATCATGATACAATTAAAAATGAAGACTTCATTTTAGTGATCTGCTTCATTTAGTTTCAAGCATTATATATTGACACTCCAATTTAGGGAGCGCGAAAAACAATCTTTCCTTCACAAAGTCTGCAGTATTTCATCTGAGACCTGATATCTTTAGAATACATGGAGCGATTCAAGAGGCCCCATGAAGTGAGGCTTTCACCTATGAGTTCTTTTTCCCCATGACTCAACCTGATCCACCGGAAAAACTCTCCGAAGCACTCAGGCCCGCCAAGCCACGCATTCACACGCAAATTCACCGGCGACAGAAGGCCAAAGCCATTCCACCTATGGAAGATGAATGGGATGACCAATCCCTAACCCTTCCCAATCTGCGCACCCCGTCTTCAAAGATGAAAAAAAATTCTCAATAGACCCATTGGCATTCCCATTCCCAACAGCTCTCGATGACAAACAGAAAACCCGTGAGGAGGAAGCCCCCCACGGGTTGTATGCATAGCGTTTTTGTTGAACCACCTACTTATTATTGATAAACACTTACTACTTCTTATCGGTGTCCTCCACGAGACCCGCCATTTCCTCGACCCTTATTCCCTCGAAAATGGCCTACTAGTCCATCGTTTTTCCACACAGGACCACGTTTAAACCGTGGAGGTGCCACATGGTGGTAATTATGGCCGAAATGCCTTGATTGCTTCCAATAAGGTTGAGGAGCAGGCACCACATACACGTATGGCAAATACGCTCGACCATAAGAAGGCTCCCCAATCCCTAAACGAAATCCCCCCGGACCGATTACTATCGACAAGCCCGTTAAGTGAATGTGAGCCTCAGGAGCATTAGCATAGGTATAATCGCCTGCCCAGGCAAAAGAAAAGACAAGGCAAGAAAGGGCCACCAGACTGGCAATGAGGACTATTTTCTTTACTCTTCTCAATGGATGAATTCTCGAATCAAGATTTCGTTGGTACCCTGAGATAAATTCATAGATGTTCATCTAGTTAGTACCTCCTTCTTGAAAAAACAATGAAGATTGCCACTAGTTGAATGCTCTGCTTGGCTCAAATCTTTTCCGAGCCGCATACATGACAAACTTAATCTAATGCTATCGATATTCATTTTACATATCAAAATAGTATATATTTTGACTTCTCAATGATATGCAAAAAGATGGAC
>QJYE01000200.1 GCA_003235785.1 Nitrospirota bacterium | reverse complement strand
GATCAAAGGGCTGGAAGCCAATAAGGCGTCGCAGTTCATTACCCTGTCAGAACAGCTCCAACTCGCGGAACAAGAACGGGCTCGCATCGCACAAACCTTGAGTCAGCGCGAAAAGGAAATGGCCGGTCTTCAGAAAAAATTGGAATATATGACCGCCTCTCAACAATCCACGATTTCCACCACACAGGAACAATTGGAGCAAGAACGGAAGGATCGGGAACAAATTGCACAGGCCTTGCGAAAACGGGAGGCGGAAGCCCAGCAGCTCCGCGCGCAACTCGAAGCCACAGCCAATACCAAATCGAGCGAACTGTCGACCATGCGGGAACACCTTCAAGAGGAGCAAGCGCAACGGGAACAAGCGGAGAAGGCCCTGCGGAATTTCAAGCAAGAAATGGCCAATATCCAGGCCAAATTGGACAAAATGCATGAATACCAGATTTCAGCCAAAACGCCTCCTGCGATCGCGTTGGCCACTCCGTTCGATCAACAGATCCTCAAAGTGGACCGGGTCCAACTCGTGGGAGCCGCGGCGAGTGACCGCGGCATTGCCCGAATCGAAGTGCGCGTGAATAATGAACTCTTGGCCAGGCGTCAAGGTCGAGGCGTCAAGGTCGTCTCCTCTCAAGACACGCAGCCGTCGACCCTGGAATTTTCTGAGTCCGTTTCTCTTCGCGAGGGAGAAAATATCATCACTGTGGTCGCCTACGACGGTGATCAACTCGCTTCCACTCGGACGCTTCGAGTCACACGAGAGGTCCACCGGGGACAAATCTGGGCCGTGGTAATCGGCATTTCACAATACAAAACCGTCCGCCCATTAAAATACGCTGATAAAGACGCCTTGGCATTTGGCGATTATCTCAGCAAGAATTTGGGGATCGCACCAGATCACATGACGCTCCTGCTCAACGAAAACGCCACGTTGATGAACCTGAAACGATCGTTGGGGACGGAATTGAAACGCAATGCCGGGCCGAAAGACACCGTCATTATCTATTATGCCGGCCATGGAGCTCCAGAACCGGATGCCTCCAGCCCTGACGGGGATGGCCTGGAAAAATATCTCATTCCTTATGATGCTGATGCCCAAGACCTCTATACCACTGGCCTGCCTATGCGAGAAGTCGAAACAATTTTCCATCGATTATCTGCCGAACGGGTCATTTTCATTACCGACTCTTGTTATAGTGGGGCCACGGCGGGTCGGACATTTTCTTCTGCCGGCCATCGAGCAAACCTCTCGGATGGATTTTTAAATCGTCTGTCCAAAGGCAAGGGACGGGTGGTTCTCACCGCCAGCCGGGCGGGAGAAGTGAGTGAAGAACGCGATGATCTAGGTCATGGCGTCTTCACCTATTATTTACTGGAAGGGCTAAAAGGAAAAGCGGATGTGGATGGGGATAATTTCGTAACCGTTGACGAAGCCTATTCCTACCTTTCCATCCATGTGCCCAAGATCACCGGTCAAAACCAACACCCGGTCAAAAAGGGTGAGGTCGAAGGCCAACTCATTCTCGGACAGATTCACTAGTTGAATCTCATTATGAATATTCACCCCAGTGAAGGAGGACTGACCTCATGAATCCGTATACGAAGTTTTCTACCCCCCTGTTGATAGGGTTGCCTCTGCTGATGGCAACCAATCTGACTGGTTGCGAAAGCATGCAAGGCGTATTCTCCCCCCCTAAACCGGAAGGACTCAATACCCGGGTATATTCCGCCAATGAAAGTTCCAACACGGTGACCGTGATGGACGGAGATAACTATCAGGTGTTGGGGGAGATCGATACCCTCAACTATGGACCACACGATTTAGCCTTGAGTCGTGACGGAAAACAACTCTGGGTCACGAATTTGGCCAACGGCCGAGTCACGGTCATTGACACTGAGTCTCGCAAGCCTGTCGCATCAATCTATACGGGCACGCGCGCTCATGTGGTGGCACTCACGAACAATAATAAACATGCGTGGGTCGCCAATATCGCCGACAACACCATCTCGATCATCGACACGACGATTTATCGCATTCTCGGGACCATTCCCGTAGGCAAAGGCCCTATGGGGATCGCCTTTTCCAGGGACGGAAAATTTGCCTATGTGAGTACGCAGGACAAAATGGTTAACGTCATCGACACAACCGCTCATCAAGTGATCAAACAAATCCCGGTCGGGCCGAATCCCCACTTTTTGACTCTGGGGCCTGATGGCCGCATTTGGGGAACCAACACGGGGAGTAATGACCTTTACGTCATCGATCCCACCACAAATGAAATTGCCGCGACCATCGAAGTCGGACCCGCCCCTCAACAAATTGCCTTTGCCTTAAAGGGCACGGCAGGGCCCAATGCCTATGTCACCGTCGCCGGTCTCAATAAGATTGTCGTCGTCAACGCCACATCTCCAACACTCTCCATTCGAGAACAAATCGACGTGGGAGAGGGCCCCAACGGGATATGGGCCAATGCCGTCGGCACGCGAATCTATGTCGGGCACACGAAATCCAATAATGTGATGGCTGTTGATACGGGGACAAGCCAGGTCCTGGCCACACTTCCCGTTGGGAGAAAACCCATTCGGGTAGTGGCTTCCCGCTAAATGAAGCCAATGCAAAACATCTCACTGAACCTACACGACTCAATAATGACAAGGAGCCTTGCCATGGCATATTCATCACGTCAGTTCATTCAACCACATCGTTCGTCTTTCACCCGGGCTTTCAGCACCGGATTGGCCGGCCTGGTTTTGAGCCTAGGCCTATTCACCGCATCCACGGCCCAAGCCGCGGGAGAGGCGGTAGCCAAAGCCATCAACGCCATTGGAGAGTTTACGGTTTTTCGGACCGACGGCATCCAGGAACAACTGGAAGGCAAAGGGTCTCTTCCGTTATACGAAGGGGACAGGGTTACGACCGGGAGGGGAAGTCAGGGGTTAATGGAATTTACCAATGGCATCCAAGTCGCCCTCAACGAAGACACCGACTTTCTTATTCTCTCCCGATGGGAAAGCGACAAGGGCACAACCAGGATTTTACGACTGGCTACAGGAGAGGTTTGGGTCAAAACTATGGGAGGACCCAAACCGTTGGAAATCGAAACTCCGGTGGCCACCGCGGCCGTCAAATCAACTGAATTCGCCCTCAAGGTCCAGCCGGATGGCCAGACAACTCTGACGGTTGTGGAGGGGATCGTGGAATTCGGTACCGCGTTCGGAACATGCCCGATTCGAACATCGACCATCAGCTATGGAAATCGAGGAAAGAAATGTACAAAACCTGCACCGACTAATGTCAGTCCAACCATAGCTTGGACGCAGGGTATTCGGCAGTAGTTTCGTGATGACACATAGCGGCTGGGCGGGAAGTCTAGTCGCTGTGTGTCTTTCCTTCCGAAAATCCCTACCCGCTTCCCAGCCTTACAATACATAACATACGGTCTTGTTAAGAAGTTCTCTCCAAACGGGCCTCTAACCGCTTAAGGGCTTTTTGTGTTTCTCTCAAATCTTTGAGTATTTCCTTTTGCGTGACAGGACCTTGCAGCTCAGCCAGTCGTTCGGCTTTGGCTTCATCAAGATTATTGATCACCACCGCAATAAATAAATTGATGACGACAAACGTGCCCAAGATCACAAAACTGACAAAGTAGAGCCACGACAAATAATGAAACTCCATGGCCGTGTACATGACATCAGTCCAATCTTCCAACGTGACCACACGAAAGAGCGTCAACAACGAAATGCCTAACGAGCGCCAATGCGTGGGATCATGTTCATGAAACAACTGATAGCCCATAATGGCATAGATATAAAAAATCACGGCCATAAGAGTCATCACGTGGATCATACTGGGGATGGATCGCACCAACGTGGAGACAATCAATCGGAGTTCAGGAATAGTCGAGATCAGCCGGACCACCCGCAACAGGCGCGCTAAACGTGCAATCATGGCAAAGTCACCGGTCGCGGGAATCAGCGAAAACACAATGACTGAAAAGTCAAACACATTCCAGCCATCTTGGAAATAGCGCTGGACCTGTGGAGCAACCGCCAGCATTTTGAGCATCGCTTCTAAAATAAAGATTCCCAGAATTAGGTGATTCCCCAAGTGCATCAGTGCACCATACTGGTTGACCAGAGCCGGAGATGTTTCCATGCCCAAAATAACCCCGTTGATCAGGATAAAGGCAATGATCGCACGCTCAAACCAAGCGGCGCTGACAATCTTATTCACTCGATCATTCATCGTTGTTCACTCACAGACATATTATGCTACCTGCTCATTCTCATATATATGAGAATGAGCACGAGCACCTATTCAAGATGGTAAAAAATGGAAGGAACGAATATGGCGAGGAGAAGTAATATGATTACTCCTCGGGGAGCCTCAACTCCCCGATGTTTGTAGATAGCCTCTCAGCAGATCCCGGCGGGCCACAATACCAATGAGCTTGCCAACACTATCCAAGACAGGCAGCCGAATAAGATGATTGTTTTGCAGGACATCAATCAACGTCATGACGTCCGTATCCTTTGTCACCGAAATAGGATTCCCCGTCAGGATGTCTCCAGCCGTCACATCCTCCAATTTTTTCCCTTTGCGAAGCGATGAGAGCAGATCAAACTCTGACACAATTCCGATAAGTTTGTTGGTGTCATCGACAATAGGCACGGACCCAAATCCTTCCATCATATAGGACGCCAACATTTCAGCTTTGGTGTCTTTCGTGGCACTTTGCACCTGCGTTTCCATGACCGCACCGACCGTTAAATGCCCGAACTTACTCTCTCGAATCGCTGCGCGTCCTTCAGCTATTTCACTCATCACTCACCTCCTCAATAGTGAATCAGACAAGCCTCACCGCTCAACTAGAATTTCGCCTAAATGTATCAAAAAGCAGACGATTGTTCTAGACGATATCTAGCATGGGATTGGACCTCCTAGGCGTTAATTTAAGATCGTACAATAATTTTTGATCCCACGCTACTTGGGGCACAAGTCCCACGATCTCGCTTTCCACAATCCCTATCCCAAACCGATACGCCTTTCACTTAACCGCGTCAAAATCCATGCGCAAAGACGTTTCTCGAAAATCAGTGAGATTCATTGACACCTGTACAACGTTTCGAGAATTCAACTGCACCCCCATGGCGTTGACCGACGGCACCCCCCACTCGATGTTCGAATGGCTTGAACAATATGTTTGGCCACTTCAAAGTCAGCACTCTGCAGCACCACAAAAGGCAATCAAGAAGAACCGTGCCCCTATGGTAATGGTCCCAGCCGTAGGATGCCTCATAGAGGTATCATCGCCAGTTTCTTTTTCCTCAAGACTTCGGTCCCCGCTGGGCAGCGTGTTAAGGTCATGTGATTACATCCTTCCCGTCTGATCTGAGTGGAGATCCCTCAAAAAATTGGCGTTCGCTATTGCATAGTGGTCACGTAA
>QJYE01000088.1 GCA_003235785.1 Nitrospirota bacterium | reverse complement strand
GTGCCAGCTATTGCCGCCAAAGATGGGGACATTCATGTCAAAAAAGGCTAATTGAGCAGAAATCAAGGCCAGGTGCACAGGTTGCCCTGGGAGAAAGACGGCGTCAAAGCCCGGCGTATAGACCAGGCGTTTTTCCCCGGTTCGCGTTTCCTCAGGTTCTTCCAGGCCATATTGCTCAAGGTCCTTATTTTTTAGGCGTCGCAATTGTTCGGCAACGTCTGTTTGTTTTTCATCATATCCTTCAATGGCAATGACTTCTCCGCCGGAATGAATCACTTCCTTACTAAACATTTCGGCCAATTCCTGCCCATAGGCTGTTTTCGGGTAGATGATCCCGAACCGATGATACCCTAATTTCAGGATAGCGTATTCTGCCAGGCGTTTGGCCTGGACGGAGGTGGTCATCGCTGTACTGAACCAAAATGAGCCATATTCGCGGACATTGAGCAATGTGGACGAGGGGGTGATGAACGGTGTGTCATAGTCATCTGGAAGGTGGCCTATTTGGCGGATTTCTCTAGACAACAAGGGCCCAATCACCGCCCGAGGTTGGAATTCATCAAGCAGTTGTTGCATTTCGACGCGTAAGGTCGAGGTGAGTGTGGTGGTATCTTTTACCACCAGCCCGACTGAAGAAAGCCCCCATTGTTCCTTGGCAATGTCCAGGGCCAGTCGAATGCCATTGAGGAGGTCGGTCCCATAAGGTTTCATGGGACCGGAAAACGGGAGGGCCACGCCCAGAATATGTTGATGGATTTTGATCTTGTTGATAAAGGATTGGAGTAGCGCCATGGCCGTTTGCGCATAAGGATGCGTCGGAAATCGATTCAGAAACCCCCGGATATCCCGTTCAGCCAACACTTCATCGCCGCGTGAGGTGTGCAACTCAATCAGCCGGATCATCGCCAAATCGCTCGGATATCTATTGGAGTAAGCCTCGATAAGTTCTTCAAGTGCCGCTTCATCTAATTGCTGCAAGACTAAGGTTTGGGTTAATTGTTCCAAGGCGAGCCGTTCGGTGGGATCAGCGAGCATCATTTCATTAAGGGCCGCTTTGACCGCTCCAAGAGGATTGCCGTTGCCGAGTTCGGCTTGCCGAATGAGTTGGAATAGGGTTTTGCGGGTCTCTTGATCGGCTGCATAATCCAACGCTTGAGACAATTGCGTCAGCGCTTGGGCATATTCTTCTTTCTGGCTATACAATTCGGCTAGCATAATCCGGGCGGAGTTGGTGACCGGGGAAAAAGGAAATTCTTCAAGGAGTTGCTTCAGGACACTCAGAGCTTCTTCGATCTCCCCATCGTTTTTCAAAATAGCGGCTTGCAGAAAATAGGCTTCCTGGAGGATTTCAGGCGGTGGGAGCAAGTCGATCAGCTTTTCCACGGTCTTGAGTGCTTGAGTGGTTCGTCCTGACTCCAATTCGGCTCTGGCCTGCTCTAAGGCTAGAGAGTGGGATGGAACGGCACTCAGTGAGGCTTGAGGGATCAAAATGAGGGAAGCTACTCCTACAGAAAAAAACAAGAGCATTCGGGCGCAAAAGAGCCGAGACATTTTAATATGTGGCCAGGCCGTCATAGAATAGGTAATGGGAGAAGAAGAATGGAACAAGTGCCAGGTAAGGTGATCAAGA
>QJYE01000548.1 GCA_003235785.1 Nitrospirota bacterium | reverse complement strand
TCCATAAAAGAAATATGTTGAATATCTTTCACTCCTGACTCAATGGCCATCCGGATCCCATTGTGGCTATGTGCATGCCCGGCCACATACATGCCTCGGCCTGCCGCTTCGTCACAAATGGCTTCCATTTCTTCTAAGGTAAAATCACGATGCTCTAATTGATCAGTCGGAGAGATCACACCAGGACTCGCACAAATTTTCACCAGATCGCCGCCACAGGCAGCAATCTCTCTGACTCGCTTCCGGCATTCCCATGGGCCGTCCACAATGCTCGAAGGCCGACCCGGACCTGCCGGCCATAACCGAGAGAGCTCGCCACAACAGCGATCCGGACTTCGAAAATCAGCATGCCCACCAGTTGTCGACAACATACAAATGGCCAACTGTAAACGAGGGCCAAGTAAGACCCCCTGCTCCACCATTCGCTTCAAGACCTGGGTCGCACCGCCAACATCTCGGAGCGTCGTCACCCCACCATGCACTAAGGTGCGATACAAAATACGCTCTGCCCAAAACGGTGCCTCTGGCGAATTCATGCGATCCAGATTGGCATTCCCTACCCCCCACAGAGTCACATGGCCATGGCAATCAATCAGGCCTGGCGTAACGGTATAGGCTGAACAGTCGACCCGCTGCACCTCCGACCCCTGAGGATACTTCGGATTGTGAGGTTGCACCCCTTTAATGATGCCCCCATCAATCCAGATATCCATTCGTTCGTAAATGGCCTCAATCCCGTCAGACGTCCCGTCATACAATTTTTGAATATTGGAGAGAATAACCATGCTCGTTCCCTAAATTTTCAGTTGAAGGTACCGATTCAGTCAATCGATCCTAAGAATAGAATCAAACGAATATCAGGTGCAACACCCCACCCAAAAACCCCTGAAACCCAGGTAAGGAAATTTTGCAGGCCAGAGAAAAACATGCTAGGGTCTGTCAACAAAGTTTCACGGTGGTTACAGCAACGGTGAACATCGATAACGGATTTCCTTTTCTTCTCAACTTCCAAAACAGGCCAGCGTATTTTCGCCATTATTACGGTGCACGACACCTCTTGTTCCCCAATATTCCATACATGATCCAGGGTTCGGATCATTGTGCTTTCGCTGGTTTTCTATCTAGCTAGGAGCCTAAGCAACCATGACTGATTTTGCGCAGCGCCACATCGGGTCGTCGGAGAGCCACATTCAAGAAATGTTAGGAACATTAGGACTGCCGTCGCTTGATGCCCTCATTCAAGCCACCGTCCCGGAAGGAATCCGCATGTCCCATCCCTTGAATCTCCCGGCAGCCCAATCAGAAGAAGACATGCTGGCGGAGTTACGCCGCATAGGGACGCAGAATCAACAGTACCGTTCCTTCATTGGCATGGGCTACTACGATTGCCTCACACCTCCGGTGATTGCCAGGAACATACTGGAAAATCCTGCCTGGTATACACAATACACGCCCTATCAAGCAGAAATCGCGCAGGGGCGCCTGGAAGCGTTACTCAATTTTCAAACCATGGTAGCTGATCTAACCGGTCTCCCGTTGGCCAATGCCTCGCTGTTGGATGAAGCCACGGCTGCCGGAGAAGCCATGAGCATGTGCCGGGCCCTGAGCAAAGTCAAAGGTCAGACATTTTTTGTGGCCGAAGGCTGCCATCCACAAACCCTGGCCGTCTTGCAGACACGCGCCCAGCCATTAAACATCACTATCATGGTCGGTCATGCGGATACTCTGGAATTTCTACCCGGCCAAATCTTTGGCGTGCTCCTTTCCTATCCATCAACGGATGGCGCCTTGCGATCCTATCAAAAATTCGTGGGGAAGGCCCACGAAGCTGGGGCACTGGTCGTCGCCTGTACGGACCTTCTGGCTCTCACACTGTTAGTGCCACCCGGTGAATGGGGAGCGGATATTGCGGTGGGATCCTCCCAACGATTTGGCGTCCCCATGGGGTATGGAGGACCACATGCCGCATTTATGGCCACCAAAGAAGAATTCAAACGACAGATTCCTGGACGAGTCGTGGGCGTCTCCAAAGATTCGAAAGGACGGAAAGCCTATCGCCTGGCTTTACAAACGCGTGAGCAGCATATTCGACGCGATCGAGCCACCAGCAATATTTGTACGGCCCAGGTCCTGTTAGCCAATATGGCCGGCATGTATGCTGTCTATCACGGACCCGAAGGCCTAAAAGCCATTGCCAGCCGCATTCACCATCTCACAAACACGACGGCCAAAGGCCTGCGCCAACTGGGATGCGAGCTTCGGGAATCAGCCTTTTTCGATACCCTCCGTGTCAAATGCCCCTACCTTCCGGCTGAGGACATTCAGCACAAAACTCGGCAGGCCCATATGAATTTCCGAAGATTTGAGGATGACACCTTTGGCATCTCATTAGATGAAACCACCACGATCCAAGAGGTTTGCCAAATCTTAGCCATTTTTTCTGCAAGCGACACGGTACCCAATGCTTTGGATCAAGGAAACGAAGCGCCCGATGGCGCTATCCCCGTTGAACTTCAACGACAATCGCTTTATCTGACCCATCCAGTGTTTCATGCGTACCATTCTGAACATGAACTGCTCCGGTATATGCACCGCCTGCAAGCGAAAGATCTTTCGCTCGTGCATTCCATGATTCCATTGGGATCATGCACGATGAAACTGAATGCCACGGCCGAGATGATTCCGGTGACATGGCCCGAGTTCAGCCGGCTCCACCCGTTTATTCCGACAGAGCAAGCCAAAGGCTATCATCTGTTTACCAGCCAATTGGAAGCCTGGCTGGCAGAAATTACCGGCTTTGCGGCCGTGTCATTGCAACCGAACGCCGGCTCACAAGGCGAATATGCCGGGCTCATGGTGATTCGGGCATACCACGAACAGCGAGGGCACATACATCGCAATGTCTGCCTGATTCCGGTATCGGCCCATGGCACCAATCCGGCCAGTGCCGTCATTGCTGGCATGCAAGTCATCCCTGTGGCCTGCGATACCACCGGCAATATTGACTTGCATGATTTAGAAACCAAGTGCGCCCAATATCAAGACACGCTCGCCGCGTTCATGGTGACCTATCCTTCCACGCATGGCGTCTTCGAAGAAACCATCCGCCAGGTCTGCGCCACGGTTCACAAGCATGGCGGTCAGGTCTATATGGATGGCGCGAATATGAATGCCATGGTGGGACTGGTTCAGCCAGGAGAGATTGGCGCCGATGTGTGTCACCTCAATCTCCATAAAACCTTTTGTATCCCCCACGGTGGTGGGGGGCCAGGGATGGGGCCTATTGCTGTGGCGTCACACCTTGCCCCTTTATTACCGACACATCCGCTCGTGCCGACTGGAGGGGCAGACGGCATCGGTGCCATCGCAGCTGCGCCGTTTGGCAGTCCAAATATCCTGCCCATTTCGTGGGCATTTATTCAGTTGATGGGAGTTGAGGGCCTCACTAAGGCCACCCAAGTCGCCATTTTAAATGCCAATTATATGGCCAAGCGCTTAAGCAAATATTATTCGGTGTTGTTTACGGGGAAAAACGGCATGGCCGCCCATGAGTTTATTTTGGATCTGCGTCCCTTTAAGAAATCCGCCGATGTGGAAGTGGAAGATGTGGCCAAAAGGCTGATGGATTATGGCTTTCACGCACCCACGATTTCGTGGCCCGTTCCGGGAACCATGATGATCGAACCTACCGAAAGCGAATCAAAAGCAGAATTGGACCGGTATTGCGATGCGCTCATTCTCATTCGTCAAGAAATTGCCGACATTGAAGAAGGCCGACTTCCCCGGGATAACAATCCCCTCAAACATGCCCCGCATACCATTGAGACCATCGCCCAAACGGACTGGCCCCATCCCTATTTGCGAGAACAAGCCGCCTTCCCCACACCTTGGGTACGGGACCATAAATTTTGGCCAGCCGTTTCACGCATTGATAGTGCCTATGGAGATCGAAATTTAGTCTGTACGTGCCCTCCGATGGACACCTATTCATCCTAAAGTTCTCACAAGTCTGTCAGCAAAAATTGAATAGCCTGGTCCTGCCGCTCATATTGAAATACCTGCGAATTTCATGAAAGCCTCCAGCCCCCATCATCTGCTCATTGGCATGCTTCTGGGTATTCTTTCAGGCATTCTCCTTGGCGGGTTTGCGCCATCAGTAGGCCTGAGCATCGCGTTTGTCGGTGACCTGTTTTTACAAGCACTCTTTGCCCTGGTCGTTCCGTTAGTCATGAGTTCCATGATCGTGGGCGTTGCCAGTTTGGGGGATGTGCGACAGCTCGGGTCAATCGGTCTTCGCACCGTCCTCTTTTTTATGACCACGACAGGACTGGCGGTCTTGGTGGGTCTCATCTTGGTCATCGCCATTCACCCCGGCACACCAACCGAACATACCCAAATCGATACATCGCACGAAAATCTTTCGAACCTGTCAGAACGAATGGAAGACAAGCCCACCACTCTGGGTGATTTGTTTAAATCTATCCTGACGAGCTTAGTCCCTAAAAACTTATTCGCGGCCATGGCGGAAACACAAATCTTGCCATTGATTGTCTTTGCCTTAGTCTTTGGTGGCGTCCTCACCACCATTGGAGAAAAAGGCGCTCTGGTGATCAAGGTCTTTGAGGGCATCAACGAAGCCATGATGGCCATCGTGCACCTGCTCATGTGGGTGGCCCCAGTGGGTATTGGCGCGTTGTTGGCCGGACGGCTAGGGGAAGCCGGAGGGTTTACAGGGTTTTGGCCGCAACTTGCCAGTCTGGGTGCCTATGTGGGCACGGTACTCCTGGCCCTGGCCATTCATGGATTGTTCACCCTCCCATTAGCCTTACGATTTCTCGGCCAACGTTCGGTCCCGGCTTATGCCAAAGCCCTGAGTACCCCGCTCATGACCGCCTTCTCAACCAGTTCCAGTTCAGCCACGTTGCCACTGACGATGGAAGGTCTGATTGAGGAAGCGAAAGTGTCTCGACGGGTCGTGAGTTTCGTGGTCCCCTTAGGCGCCACCATCAACATGAATGGAACCGCGCTCTATGAAGCCGTGGCAGCCATGTTTATTGCCCAGACCTACGGGATTGAAATGGGGTTGGGGGAAACCATAATTGTACTGCTGACCGCCACACTCTCGGCCATAGGCGCAGCAGGCATTCCGGAAGCCGGACTCGTCACCATGGTCATTGTACTCAAAGCCGTGGACCTGCCCATTGAAGGGATTTCGCTCATCTTGGTCGTGGATTGGTTCTTAGATCGTTGTCGAACCACAGTCAACGTCTGGGGCGACGCTGTCGGGGCGGCAGTCATTGATCGCTTTGAATCTAAACCATAAATTTCTCTCTTCTCCCAAACCACACATTTCATTTCTGCTACAACTCTAGGCATCTCCTAAACACTTTTTCCTGATTGACGCATGCCGGGTCTCGGCCCGGCAGCCGAGGTCTTGCTTAGCGCATCCC
>QJYE01000249.1 GCA_003235785.1 Nitrospirota bacterium | reverse complement strand
AAAACACGTCTTGCAATGTCCACGGAAGCACCGAGTCCTCAGCAGATTGAGCAAAAAAATCATTTACTCCTGAATCCTTGGCTGACGGAGAACCAACTCGTGGGGTGATCGGAATAGACTTACCTGGGGTGACAGGCGGCGGCACAATTTCTGCCTCTGGCTCCAATTGAGGAAAATCTGAAACAACAGCCGGTGAAACCGAAGCTACACCACTTGTGGGAGCAGGAACCGGCTTCTCCAGCTCAGCGACTTCTTCACCATGGCTCACGACCGACACTTCATGGAAAGCACTACAGCCAAAGGCCATTAATACGGAGAGCAGCAAAATTCCCACAGTGGCAAGTGGTCGTTTCATCATCTTAAACATTCAGGAAAAAGCTGGAATGGCGGCACAATGTAGAACAGTAAAAACGGCCATATTCAGAAAAATTTGCTGCATCATACAACTTTCGCCAAAAGAGTCAATGCAATGACGACTCAATCGCAGAATGCACCTTGACGGTTTTTTTTTCACATAGGTATGATTGAATTCCTATCGATGTAATTCGCTAGACGGTTATTTTCTTTCTATTCCACCGCACAATCTCTGGATACCTTCGATGATTGACGTTCAGCATGTGACCAAACGCTACGGCCAGGTGACCGCCCTGGATGATATATCGTTTTCTATTCCCAAAGGAGAAATCGTTGCCTTTTTAGGCCCCAACGGTGCAGGGAAAACGACAACCATGCGCATTTTGACTGGATTCATGCCTCCAACATCCGGAAAGGTGAACATTGCTGGCTTCGATTGCCTGGAAGAACCGTGGGAAGTGAAAAAGCATATTGGATACCTTCCTGAAACCCCTCCGCTCTATTTGGAATTAACCGTTCGCGAATATCTCATATTTGTCGGACGGATCAAACGACTGGAGCCAGAACAATTACAGGAACGCATGAGAATCATTGTGAAGCAAACCGGCCTGTCTGACGTTCAGGGGCGCGTCATTGGCCATTTATCCCGAGGATATCGCCAACGCGTGGGCTTGGCCCAGGCCTTACTGCATAACCCACCTGTTTTGATTTTAGACGAGCCAACTACGGGGTTAGACCCGAACCAAATCATTGAAATTCGCGATCTGATCAAAAATCTAGCGGGCTCCCATACCATTATCTTAAGTACACATCTTTTGGCTGAGGCCACCGCCATCTGCCAGAAAGTCATCATTATCCATCAAGGCCACATCATGGCCATTGACACACCGGAACGCCTAGGAGCCAGGCTCCGCCAATCCGAAATCCTTCAGCTGACCGTCAAGCATTCTGATTCGGATTTACTGGAAACCCTTGGGAAGATTCCGGGTGTGATGCACGTGTCTCAAGGCTCTTCTCCCAACACTTATGTTCTGGAAACACATCTCGGAGAAGACATCCGGGAAGAGCTCACCAATCTGGTTGTGACGCGGAGAGCCGGGCTCTTAGAGTTAACCTCTCAATCGATCAACCTTGAAGATGTGTTTAAGATCCTCACCAAACCAGATAAACCGGCAGGCTAGTTTCAGAATTCCCGAATGAGACGAGAGACCAAATATTTCCCTATCCTGACTTCATCATGACCCCTGTTCACACCATTATTGCTAAAGAGTTGCGGAGTTATTTCGTCTCGCCCGTCGTCTATGTCATCGGGGCAATCTTTCTTGCCGTAGTTGGACTGCTCAGTTATCAGGCCGTGGCCAATGCGAGCAATCAAGCACTTCGGCTCATGCAATTACAAAACACCTATGCCCAACTGAATCTCAATGAAATGATTTTCCGACCGTTATTTCAAAGCATGAACCTTATTCTCATCATCATTCTGCCATTACTGACCATGCGGCTGTTTGCCGAAGAACGAAAGTTGCGGACCTTCGAACTGCTTCTGACTTCGCCCATTGGGGTCAATGAAATCGTTTCTGGAAAATTTCTTAGCGTGGCGATGGTGTATGCGGGGCTCTTGTCACTCACCGGCCTTATCCCGCTCACGCTTTCCGCCTATGCCACATTTGACTGGCAGCCTGTTTTTCTGGGCTATCTGGCGCTCCTGCTCCAGGGAATGTTGATGTTGTCCATTGGCCTGTTTGCGTCGGCCTTAACGGAAAACCAAATCATTGCGGCCTTTTTAAGCTTTGGCCTCATCCTCGGACTTTGGCTACTAGGAGCCTTGAGCTCAGCCTTCGGTGACACCACGCTCGGCCAGATCCTGTCCTATCTGTCCTTCACCGAACATTACGAACGATTGATTCGTGGACTTTTGAATGTCAAGGATCTCGTCTACTACATATCAGGAATGGCCTTTATGTGGTTTGCCGCTCACCAAGCCATTGACGCCTACCGATGGAAGTAACTCGCCTCTCCACTATTCTGGGCGCCGCAGGCCTCTTGCTCACGCTTGGCGGCTTAGGCCTTCCGCTCTTGGCCCCGGAAGCAGAAACCTCCGCGTCCATCCTTGTCGGAATCGGAACGCTTGGCCTCTTAGGCTATGTCGGCATTCATTGTCGTGGGCTGGTCTCAGGATCGCAAAAACGATCGACACGTTTAGGGACGCACAGTCTCCTCGCGATTATTTTGGCCGGCCTGGCAGTAGGATTTACCAACTTCCTGGCAGCCAAGCATGCGCCGGAATGGGATTTTTCAGAAACGAAAAACTTCACATTAAGCCGACAAACCTACCAGGTGCTTCGGGCCTTACCACGCGAAGTCGCCATAAAAGTCTTCACACGCGAAGGCAGCCCGGGATATGGCGCATACAAAGACCTCTTGCTCACATATGCGAAAGAAAGCCCACGTCTGACTGTAGAATTTATTGACCCGGAGCGACACCCTGACAAGGCCAAAACCTATCAAGTCACCCGAATCGATACCGCCGTGATTGAAAGCGGTGCACAACACATCTATCTCCAACGCGCATCCGAAGCCGATGTCACCAACGCATTGCTCCGGGTCACCCGAGACATCAAAAAAACGATTGCCTTTACCACAGGTCATTCCGAAAAGAGCCTGTCCGATACTGAATCACCTGGATTATCACGCGCCGCAGATGCGTTAACCAAGCAAGGCTATGCCATAGAGACAGTCGACTGGAACAATCTACGGGCGAGTACCGCCTCATTGCTGGTCATCCCTTCACCAGCTCAGCCCCTCCTCAATGAAGACGTAGACCGGATCACACAATTTCTCCGAAAAGGTGGACACCTCCTGATTATGAGTGATCCAAGTAGCAAAGGGTCTTTAGACCCTCTTCTGGCTCCCTGGGGCATTCAATTAGGAACAGGCATCCTGGCTGATGAACAGGATCGTTTAGGCCGAGGCAGCCCAACAGCCTTGATGGTCAGGACATTCACCACGCACGATATTACGGAAGATTTCACTACCCCCATTATCTTCCCCGTCTCTCGTGCGGTGACCTTCGATGCAACTCAAGGCAAGGCTTGGGATTTTGTCTCATTGGCGCAAACGTCTCCAAAAAGTTGGGAAGAAACCGACCTGACCCAGGCAGAACCGGTCTTCAATGAAGGCCAAGACCTGAAAGGCCCATTTACCGTGGCTGCAAGCTTAACATCCAAACGAGTGAGAGAAGACGGGAAACCTGAATCCGCCATCATCATCATCGGCAACGCGGCCTTTGCGACAAACGGGTGGCTCACCTATCCGGGCAATACCGATTTCTTCTTAAAAGCCATGGCCTGGCTCGCGCAAGAAGAGGCCTTGGTCTCTCTCACACCCAAAGAACCCGCGTTTCACCCATTCGTGCCGAACCAATCACAAGAGCAGGCGTTAGTCTTTTTTCAAGTGTTATTCCTGCCATTACTCACCTTATTTGTCGGCCTCTCCGTCTGGAAAAGGCGGCGAAGTCTGTAACATGATGAACAACCCCATTCGCATTACTATCGTACTCGCACTCTTGGTCATGAGCCTCGGCGCGTATATTCTCTTGGTCGACATTCCCCAAACCCGTCAATTCCAAAAGCAAGAAACCCTGGAACGCCAGCTCCTCCCGTTTGATGACCAGGCCATTACCCACATCACTTGGGCCACAGCCAACGAAACCATTCAACTGGAACGTGATGACCATGGACGCTGGATGATTACCGAGCCCATGCGCTTTCCAGCCGACAACCAGGAGATCCGGCGGATCTTACGGGCACTCACCATTGGGAAAGTCAAAAGAATTATTGAAGATGAATCAGCAACCTTAACAACCTATGGATTAGATCCACCCTACCTCACGCTCACGCTCAAGACATCCTCCGACACGCAAGTCATTACACTTGGCGATCGCGGGCCGTTTGCCCCATCACTGTATGTGCAGACCAAAGCCGACAACCACGTGGCCTTAACCACATTGGATGTCATGACCTTTGCGCAAAAAACATTGGCGAGTTTTCGGCTCAAAGACCTCCTCTTGTTTGATCGGGAGCGCGTCCAAGAAGTGCACATTCAACAGGCCGACGGCACCATCGTCATGGCACGTGCAGCCGGTGTGCATAGTTTATCCCCGCAATGGGTATTCAAAAGTCCGACCGAGGGGCCTGCCGATAAAATTGTTGTCGGCACCTTCCTAATGGATTTAAGCGGGCTGACTGCCACAGGCTTTGTAGACGCCGAAGAAGACAAACAACGGATTCTGGGACAACCGCATCGAACCCATGTTGGCGTCACCATTCTGGAAGGACCCAAAACCCACTACGTCAGTCTCTATCAATTTCAGGACACCGAAAAGGCCTATGCCATCACCTCCAGCGCGGGGCCGCTCTATGAAATTTCCCCAAACATTCTCAAGCCGATCATGCAAGGGGCCTTTTACTTCGAAGACAAGCGCTTGTTCGGCATGGAAATCAATGATGTGGTGATGTTGACAGTCACCACGAAAGAAGAAAACTACATCCTCGTCAAACAGCATGAAGAATGGATGTTAGATAACGATCCCACTGCAATGGTGGACCAAGAAACGGCGCGACTGTTCGTTAGTCGCATCGTCGATCTGCCCATGGAAATCTCAATTCCTGAAAATTCGCCCTTGTCCCTGAACAATGGCTTAGACACGCCAACCGCCACCATTCAAGGCCGGAATCGTCAGGGACAAAAGAGCGGATTATTAGTCTTAGGAAAACGGGAGAAAGGGCTGGTCTTTGCGAGAGGAGCAGGTCTCAAGGGGCTCTATCAAGTTCGCTCAACCATTCTAGACCAAATCCCCACTAGGTCCCAGCTCACCCAATAGGCCAATAACAAATCAACCAGTAACTATTCCTGGTCTTTTGGAGGAAGCCCCGTGGCCATGTCATGTTCATAAACAAATTGTATCTCCACGTTGAACCATGTTCGTTTAATTGTCCCTCGCCCCTCGTTGAGTGAGGGTCTGCTACTTGACTCTCTCACTGGATCCGGCGCACCATATTTCGACTTGCTCCATAAATGGCACCAGACTTATTTCTTGAAGGTTTT
>QJYE01000313.1 GCA_003235785.1 Nitrospirota bacterium | reverse complement strand
CATATTTTGTCCATCAGGGTCTTCAACGCGAAGTCCGATTAATTCAAATTGATAAAACGTATCAGGTTCCCGTGGGAGATCGTGGCTCGTCGGAATGCGAACCCACGACCCACGAAAAAGAGCGGCTTCCTCTGGTGTTGAAAACGCTGAAAATTTGACAATATACCCACCATTGACTGCTCGTACATGAGTCACGGTCGTTTCTTTTTGAGACACAGTCTCATGTGGGAGGGTGAGGTACACTGTCTGTAGCCCCTCAAACCGTCCTGGCACGTCAGACATGGACTCCACCTTCACCTCACCTCTTATTCCAAAGGGTTTCAAGACTCGCCCAATGGTCACGAAAGAGTCAGTTGGTGGTTGAGTTGGACTCAACATGGTAAAAAGGTTCTCGCGCGAATGACTGAAGGTCCCATGGTGCCTTCAGCACCCCCTCTCCCTCAACGGAGGCCTTACGCAGTTGCGCGTTTCTTTGATTCCGCTAAGGCTTTGTAAACTCCGGTATGGCGCAATAAGGCTCGAACCGAATCTGTAGGTTGAGCGCCTTTTTGAAGCCAATCCAGCACGCGATCTTCCTTGAATGATGCTTTATCACTTTCTTTCAACGGATCGTAGGTGCCGATGATTTCAAGAAATCGACCGTCCCGCTTCATATGGGAATCTGCTGCCACTACCCGATAAAATGGTCTTTTATGCCGACCCATCCGCGTTAATCGTAAATGAACTGCCACTGGAATTCTCCTCTAGTGAAAAATGAACACATGAAAAAAACAAGGCGTCGTGCTGAATCTTATCGAGCATGGATGGCTCGGATTAGCTTTCCTCGTTTCTTCTTCTTCCCGATGCCCAATTGCCCACCGACTAATGATTTCATCATGCGGCGAGCATCCAAAAATTGTTTAATTAACCGATTAATTTCAGGAACAGAGGTTCCGCTACCCTTCGCAATTCGTTTTTTGCGATTACCATTGAGAATCGTGTGATCCCGTCGCTCTTTGGGCGTCATGGAATCGATGATGGCCACCACTCGCTTCATCTCTTTCTCGGGGACGACGGCATTACCAGCCCCACCGGCCCCCATCATATTCTTAATTTTCTGGCCACCAGGGAGCATGTCAAGAATCTGATCGAATGATCCCAGCTTATTGACTTGCTGAATTTGGTCCCGAAAATCCTCCAACGTCAGCGTATTACTGGAAACTTTTTTTTGCAATGCCTGAGCTTGTTCTTCGGAAAAGCTCTCCTGGGCTTTTTCAATCAAGGTGAGCATATCGCCCATGCCTAAAATACGGGAGGCCATGCGATCCGGGAAAAAGGGCTCTAGTGCATCCAGCTTTTCCCCGACCCCCAAAAATTTAATGGGCTTGCCAGTCGCAGCACGAATGGACAAGACAGCCCCACCTCGAGCATCGCCTTCGACCTTAGTTAAAATGACCCCGGTCAGGCTCAGCGTCTCATTAAATCGTTCAGCAACGGTGACCGCTTCCTGGCCAGTCATAGAATCAGCCACGAGAAGAATTTCCTGCGGTTGGACACCGGTTTTGATGTCCACGAGTTCCTGCATGAGTTCTTCGTCGATATGCAAACGTCCGCCGGTATCGAGGAGCACTACGTCATAGCCATGTTCACGGCCACGTTTAACCCCATCCTTGCAGGTTTGCCCGGCTTGTGCGCCTGGTTGCCCTTCGTTTGTTCCACGATGGACGGGCACATCCAGGTCAGTTCCAAGCGAGGCCAATTGGTCGCCAGCAGCGGGGCGTCGAGGGTCGGCGGCAACGAGTAGGACACGTTTGCCATCAGCTTTAAAATAATTCGCAAGCTTTCCAGTGGTGGTGGTTTTACCTGAACCTTGAAGTCCGACCATCATAATGACGGTTGGTGGTTGGGAAGACAGATGGAGGGCGCTTTGTTCATGCCCCAACAGGTCACGCAACTCTTCCCAGACGACCTTCACGACCTGATGGGCTGGCGTCAGACTTTTCAGGACTTCCTGCCCGACGGCCTTCTCACGAACCTTCTCAATAAAATCTTTAACAATCTTGAAATTGACGTCGGCTTCTAATAAGGCCAACCGCACTTCTTTCAAGGCGTCGGTAATGTTTTGCTCAGTTAACACGGCTTGGCCGCGTAACTTCTTGAAAACACTCTCGATTTTTTCTGTCAGTGTCGAAAACACAGAAGGTGGTCCTATGGTAAAAACGCCATTTTAAGCAAACTCAAGACAATAGTGAAGGGACTGGTACACTGTCAAGCCAGAACGGCGTGAGGGGATAGCTGAGGCTGAGTCAAAGAAGGGTGCAGGAGAAGAGTCCCAGTCATTTCACGATTCTTGTTTTTACTCATTAGCACCTCCTGTTCTTAGAATTAATAGGTCAGACCCTACAGCAGAATCATCAGGGGACAAATGACTCTTACAGGGCTTTTGCCGCACTTTTCTGAACAAAATTCTGGAGTAGGGTGAAGATGAAAAAATGTTCATATGGCCTTCATTGAATATTCATCTTGAGGGAGTAGGCTCATGAGTGAAAGGTTTAATCAGGAATTATACCAGTTAAGGAGGGTCAATGGCGCGAGGGAATGGGAATGAAGAAATGTCGATGCGATAGAAGCGAAAACGTAGGGAGGTGGGGCAGTTCTCATTTTCAATACAATACGGCAATCTTTGATCAACAGTTAACGGACACTGAAGGCGAAGGTGCCTTGGTGAATGGAGGACATCAATGGAAAAAGAATTGAACACCGTAAAAATCGGACTTGCGTTGGCTATGGTGGGACTCTTGTTGGGGGTGAGTATGGGGATTGTATTTGGGGTGAATGAGGATCTGTTTAAGGATTATGTGGCGCAAGGGATTGCCGCCAATCCAGGGGTGCATGATGCAAAAAGCCCAGACAAAATCTGGCGGTATGCTCAACGAGCCCATTTTCACTCAACCGGCATTGCGGCCTTCTCGCTTGGCTTAATTCTGCTTGCCATGGTGTCAACACTGAAGCCCGCCTATAAAAAAGCAGCTGCCATCTTTCTGGGACTCGGCAGCTTTTATCCATTGGCCTGGCTCAGCATGTTTGTTCTGGCACCAACTATCGGACGGGGAGCCGCCCATGGGCATCTGGTTACAGAACTGTTCGCATTTACCGGCGTGGGAGGGGTGTTGCTGGGCACCTTTATCCTCTGTGCCAACCTCTTTCTTGGACTCCTGAAAGAAGAGCGCCTAACGTAAAGCCTCTATCAGAGCGGGATACTATGAATCGACAGCTTTCGTGAGATGGGAGGAGCGTCCCTGCGCGAAAAATCTCGAAACATGGCGTGTTCGTAGTATGTCCATATGTTATGCGTTGTTGGGTTCACCATGAATGGAAGGTGATGCTCTTTGCTGCACCCACTAGGGGTTGGCCGTGATTGAGGTATGGCGGTATTATGGGTTGGTCCCACCAGATTTTTTTTGCAATGTCTAGTTGCAGTCGATCATCTTTCTCCGCTGAAACTCAATTTTTTTATGTATTGTTCATGGCTAAATACCTAAAAATTGTTCTTGGTGTGATGGTGGGGCTGTTTGTTCTCTACACCGCCTTGGGCTATTGGGGGGTGCCATGGGCGATCACCAACAAACTTCCTCCCATGCTTATTGAAGGATTGAATCCGCCCGTGTCTATTCAGGAGGCTGCGTTTAATCCTTTTCTTTTTAAGTTGAAGGTCAAAGGCTTTGCGATTCAGGAGGCCGATGGTTCCCCGTTGGCCGGGTTTGATGAATTGTTTGTGGATTTTGAAGCGCTATCCTCAGTGACTACACAGACTTATACCTTTGCGCAGATTCGGTTGTGGTTGCCCTATGGGTTGGCGATAGTCCGTCCTGATGGGTCATTGAATTTGGCCGACTTGGGCAAGTTCTCCGAGGAGGGCAGTTCTGCCGATGAGGATCGGGCTCCCGATGTCTCTTCTGAGGGTTCTGGTGGGTTGCCACCAGTGTTTATTCAGAATTTCGAGATTCGCCAGGGGATGGTTGAATTTCAAGATACATCCCTTCCAACCCCATTTGTGGCGCATATTGTTCCTATTAATTACACACTTGAACATTTGAGCACGGAAAAAGGTCACGCCAACCCCTATTCATTGTCAGCTGAGCGAGGTGAAGGGGAGAAAATAGCCTGCGAAGGCACCCTTGACGCTTGATCCTTTTGAGTCAGAAGGTAATTTGTACTTTGAAAATCTAAGATTACAGCGACTCTGGGCATATGTGCAGGATCGGTTTCATGCTCAGATTCCTCAAGGATTTCTTACTGTGAAAGGACATTATCATGTATCGACGACCGACCGGGGGGTAGATGTCTTGGTCGATAGCGGGAATGTGACGGTTCGAGATTTACAGATTCAAGAAAAAGGCAAAAACGATCCTTTGATAACCATTCCCCTTTTTGAAGTCACGAATGTATCCGTGGACCTCCTGAAAAAAGATGTGAAAATTCATGCAATAAAGGCACGGTATGCTCGCTTTATCGGATGGGTGGATAAAGATGGCAGCATGAATTACCAAACGTTATTTGCATCCGTGGAATCTGCAACGGATTCTCCTGATACGGTATCCCAATCTTCAGCTGAACCCGAATCGGTGAAGGCTGAAGATCCGTGGACCGTGATGGTCAAGGATGTTGATTTGGATAATTTCGCGATTGATGTGGAAGATCGTCAACCCGCGACGCCAGCACGTTTGTTAGTTGACGCTCTTCATTTTCAGACGTCGCAAGTTTCATCTGCGCTGAATCAACCGTTACCAATAGATCTTTCTTTTCAGTTGAATGAGACAGGAAAAGTCGACCTGAACGGATCAGTGGGCGTAGAGCCGTTGTCGGTGCAACTGGATATGTCACTCACTGATATTGCTCTCAAACCCTTTCAGCCTTACTTGACACCTTTTGTACAATTCGATGTCGGCAGTGGAGCCCTGACACTTAGGGGGCAGACTCATTATCAGAACGCGGTCAACACGCAACCCATGGTGACGTTTGCCGGTTCTATCGGAGTATCAAAATTGGCCTTAGTGGATCCGAATAGTTCTCAATCCTTTCTTCAGTGGGACACATTGTCGTTCAAAGGCCTATCGTTAAATGTTGAGCCGACATCGATAAAGTTAGAAGAAGTCGCGCTCATTCAACCGTTAGTGGTGCTTTCTATTGACCAGGATGGAACCTCTAATGTGAAACGCCTTCTCTCTCCACCTGGGCAGCTTGATGAACTACCGACTGAAGTTGAAGAACGTGTGAACGAGGAAACCCCTGAGCCTCCACTCCCTGTTCAGGTTGATGTGGTTCGCATTGATCATCTTCAATTACAACTGGCTGATATCCTCCAGGCAATTGGCCAAAGCCGATGTCGATCTGGCCGGGAAAATTGATCGTTTTTCGCCTTTTCGTATTCAGGGACAAATCAATCCGCTGAGCGAAGATGCCTATACCGATGTGAGCGTGGTGATAGAAAATTTGAATCTCACCACCATCTCTCCATACTCGGGGAAATATGCCGGATATCCGATTACGAAAGGGAAATTGTCCTTGAATCTGGCTTATAAGCTCTCACAAAAGGAATTAGCGGGGGAAAACAAGGTCTTGGTTGACCAAATTGCCATGGGTAGTCAGGTAGAGAGTCCTGATGCCACCTCTTTGCCGATTCCCCTCGCCCTGGCCTTATTGAAAGATCGAAAGGGACAAATCAATATTGATCTTCCAGTCCGTGGCAATCTCGATGATCCGGACTTCAGTTATGGAGGCATCATTTGGAATGCCTTGGGGAACCTGATTACGAAAATAGCGACCTCACCGTTTTCAATCGTTGGGGGATTAGTCGGAGGCAGTTCTGAGGATCTGCAATTTGTGGCCTTCCCGGCTGGTGTTAATGAGGTACCGACCACTGAACAAGAAAAATTAACCGCTTTGGGAAAAGCGTTAGCCGAGCGACCCGGGTTACGACTTGATATTACCGGTGCTGCCGATTCCAGTGTGGACGGTCGGGCCTTGGCAGAAGCTAAACTTCTCACCCAATTGAAACAGGCTAAATTTGTTCAACAACCCTCTTCCGGCGCTCAAGCTACTGGCTCGGTGGAATTATTAGAATTAACAAACGAGGAAGAAGCTCAGTATCTCAGGCAACTCTATGTGAAGAAATTCGGTGCATCGGCGATATCCAAGTTGGAAGGAACGCCAAATGCTCAGGAGCCTGGCTCTGAGGGCAAATCTCCCCAGGTTCCGACTGTTGCTGAAATGAAAGCCAAGCTTCTTGAAGGTATTTTTCTGGATGAAGGGCAACTGCGTGTGCTGGCGCAAGAACGAGCACAGCAGATTCGGGATTATCTGATTCAAAAAGGGCATGTTCAGGGTAATCAGGTGTTCGTGGTCGAAGTGGCGATGAATCCCATGACGGAAGGAGGGATGGTTCAAAGTCCCTTAGCGCTGACGGCTAAATGAACCTCGCTTCCTGTGCTCGTCTGTTGCTTGCCGCTTCTTGTCTAACAAAAACTGTATGCCATCCAATGTATTTGCAGCCCTCTTTATGTCGGAATGGCTGTTTTGGGTCAGCAGTCTATTCGTCATCTTGTGGGTTCTTCATCTTCGCATACGCAATGCGTCTCTGGCCGATGTTGGATTTTGTCTTGCCTTTGGACTAATCGTAATTGCCTGCGGAGTCTCTGGCCCAGGAGAATTTTCTCGCCGAATAGTGGTGTCTGGGATGGGAATCCTCTATGCCGCACGTCTTGGGTCTCATCTATTCAGAAATCGAGTCTACAATAGATCCGAGGATTCCCGTTATCAAGCCATTCGCTCTATGTTGGGAGGCTGGGAATCCATAGGGATATTTTGCTATTTTCAAATTCAAGTTCCAGCCTGTCTGTTCTTCGCAGGACTG
>QJYE01000450.1 GCA_003235785.1 Nitrospirota bacterium | reverse complement strand
TATCCCATAGACAAAAGCAGTAGTTCAGAACAGAAATCCTGTCCCATGATTCAAGAAATTGAGGATCGAGAATTTGATGAAATTGTTGAAAAGGCTACAGTTCCTGTTTTAGTGGAATTCTGGCAGCCTGGCTGTGGACATTGCCAAGCGCTTCTGAAAGAACTCGAACGCCTTCAAGCGGAGGTTGGAGACCGTCTGATTATCTATACAATGAATGTGCAAGAAAATTTTCTCATTCCCGGAGAACTGGAAATTCAATCACTCCCGACATTGGCTCTGTATGTCGATGGCAAATTTGAAACATTCATTGGTGGAATTGGCAAAAAGCAGGATCTTCTGAAGCAATTCACTCAATGGATTGGCCCTTTACCTTAGACGTGGACATCACTATCCACATGATTTCACCTTTGATCGACAAGCCCATAAATACCATTGCGGGTCTGTTGAAAAAATCCGCCAGCGGCGTTCTCGCCAGTTTTCCGTGCTCACGTACTAGAAGTACGCTCCGCGCATAAAACTGGCTGCGGCCTTGCTGGACGAACTTTTTTGAACCGCCCCGAGGCCTCTGAGATCCAACCTGCCTGTGGGCCAATATGCCCTTGGAAATTATTATTATTCAACACCCCCATTGCCATTGTTTGCACTGAAATTCTCAAGAGTATTAGACTGGAAGGACTCAGAGCTTGAGCTTCTTTCATTCATGGGAGGATCCGACATGTTTCACATTCGCGCATTGGCTTCCAAAACATTATTCCTGAGCCTGTCAGTCATGGCTGTCATCGTTTACTTCTCCTCTCTCGATGAAAAGGCACTTGCCCACCCTCCCATCACCCTGACTTCGTCAACATCCCACGTGAACGGAGATCGGGTTGTGCAGCTTGCTCAGATTTACGACTTCACGATGGATGATATTGACGGGAAACCTCGCCAATTACGGGAGTTCGAAGGGAAGGTGGTGATGATTGTCAACACGGCGAGTTTTTGTGGAAACACGCCGCAATATGCCGGTTTACAAACGCTGTATGAACGATACCGTGAGCAAGGGTTTACGATCTTAGCCTTTCCGGCCAACGACTTTGGCAAACAAGAACCTGGAGACAACAAAGAAATTGCAGAGTTTTGCTACACCAAATATTCGCTGGAGTTCCCATTGTTCAGCAAGATCACCGTCGTAGGAGATCAGAAGCATCCCTTATATCGGTATCTGACAGAGCACACCTCGTTTCAAGGAGAAATCACGTGGAACTTTCAAAAGTTCCTCGTAAACCGACAAGGGAAAGTCATCGCACGATATGCCCCTAAGGAACAACCCCTCACGCCACGCATTGTTGATGATATTGAAAAGGCTTTGAAGACGTCTTCATGATTATGATGGAGGAAATATGAGGCAGAATTATGAGGGCGGATTACCTTTAAAAGAATGACAACTCCCAGAAAAGTTTAACAGGGTCCGACAGACGGGGGTCATTTTTTGTCACGATCCCGAGTTTGCCATCGTATTTTTCAATAAATCAGCGGAGAACACCAAGAGTAAGGAACAACTCTCGGTGGGATTTTGCTGCAGAAAAATTAGCCCCCATGCCTGAGCATTTCTCTTCCATCAAGATTCATCTATCGGCTGGGAACACAATGGACCCTCAT
>QJYE01000122.1 GCA_003235785.1 Nitrospirota bacterium | reverse complement strand
GTTACCTTTGCGACTTCATCGCGTTCTTTGTCATAATGACGCCATGATTATTCAATCCCTAGGTAGGAAAAGCCTTTGGGTTCTGGGTCGAATATGTCTTCTGTTTTTACTTGTTGGCTATGGAGGGACCAGTGACGCCGCCTATGGAGATTCTTAGAACGACGAACTAGTCGATCTTACAGGCGGGGTTATTCCATTGCTTACCTATGATACTGGAGCAAGTTCTACGGGTGGAGGCGAATTATTTTCAGGTGGCCGGCTTTCCTCTCGAGGCGATATCCGGTATCTGGTTCGAGTGAAAAATCAGACCGGCGATCCCATCGAGGCCGACTCCCTGATCCTCGTCGTAGACAAAATTCAAGAAATGGCACGGCTCCGTGATATGACCACCAGCCTCGATATTCAGGGGATCGATGGGTATACGGAGGATGGAAAACCGTATTTTCGCGTGCCCGTTGATGGCCAGGCTGAGCTTTCTCCCTACGGTGAAAGCGAAACATTCCCCATTGAGATCAATAATCCTGACCTTCTTCGGTTATACCCTCCGGTCTTACGGGTGCGGGGAATCCGAAAGACCGCCTCTCATACGTTTCAGGGTGCCCTTCAGACCTTGATCCAGCAGGGTGTCGTGACCCCCGAAGAAGCGCAAAAGGCTATGGACCAAGCGCAATAGAAACAACATTCGCGAGTTGAGTGCCCGGCAAACATCTACATGATGAAGGATGGATGGGAATGGTGGCGAGAATGATTCACACAATAAGAACCGGCATATTCAGTATGGGGTTCTTTTTCATGGTAGGAATGGGAACGGTGCTGGCTTCAAACGGAGGAGGTCTGAATGAACCCAACCCCGTCAGCGGACATTCCATTTCTGTCGAGGGGATTACTCCTGCGGATGTCCTGGCCCGGGTTCAGTTGCTTCGAGATACCCTGGAATTGATCCGTTTTGAAATGGGAAAACCGGCGACGAGCCAGTCCGATGCGATCGTCACCAATGTTCACGCCCATGAAGCCTATTTCCAGGCCCTAACCCTCTTTCATAAAGCCGACCGTCTCGCTCTCGAACTCACCGGGAGTACAGGAATTCCCCCGGAGCCCATCCCGCTTTCCACTCTTGCGCCTTTGCATATCTGGAAAATAGTGAACGCGAGCTACCTTCGTATTCTGGCCATCAAAGAGGAATTAGGTCTGAAGGAAATTGTTTCGGAGCGCCCAGAAGAATCCTCGACAAGTTTGACAGAAACCGGACGCGCGATTGTGCAAGCCAATCGCCAACTCAACCTGCTGCAGGCGCGACACTTCCCGCCAAGTGACGTATCACAACAAGTGCTTCTCGCCAGTCAGTATGCCACACGGTTGCTGGTCAGGTTTCCCCAATCAAGCATTCCGTCTGAGACTGTCCCCTATGAAAGGGGCAAGCAGCCTGCCGATGTGTTCTTCCGCTTGGTTGAATGCTATGCCGTTCTGGAAAAGATTGCACAACAATCCAACGTTCCAGTCCTTCATCTTGATCTGCCTTCCGCACAAAAAGCAGGCAAATCCCGACGATTGGACCCAAGTGACGTGTATGATTTAGCGACCCTCCTGGTCTCGGATCTTGCCTATCTTCATGCACAACTAAAAAGCGCCGACTCTCCAAAGCCCATTCCCTATCAGGGACGAACCTTCCCGTCCCATGTCTACCAGCAAGCGACCGCCCTTCTGCACCAGTTGAAAGCACTGGAACAATTAGTAGCAACCGATCCAGATTGGATCAGCCGGTAGAGGATAGCGGTTTGCTCTAAAACATGTCGTCCATACTTCTTCAAAGCAACCCCGCCTTTTAACCTAGAAACCGCAGTTGGCCATTCAGCAATGGCTTTTCATTTATTTCATTGACCGAAGAGACTCCACCAACTGGCGAGCGCCGGGGTCCTGAGGGGCAAGGGCAAGGAGTATTTCGGCAAACTGTAGGGCCTTCGTGCGATTGCCTTCATCCCGATACAGCGAAGCCAGCATAAACACCAGTTGCGGATCATTGGGGTGACGTTTGTAGGTCTCTTCCAGCACGCTCAACGCCTGTGTGGTTTTGCCAGCCGAACTTAAGGCCACCGCATACACATATCCATTGCGGAAGTTTTCCGGTCCGAATTTCGCGGCTTGTTCCAACATCCCAAGTGCTTCGTCTTTTTGACCACTCCGGACCAATAAGAGGCCGAGGGCATGAAGCACATCGGCATTAGCTGGCGCCAGAGTGAGTGCCTTTCGAAGCGCCGCCTCCCCTTCCTGATCTCGATTCTGCAAGCGATAGAGATCCGCCAAATTGACCAGAGCCGGGAAAAAGGTTTCGTCTTGTTGTAACGCCATTCGGTACGCGTCTTCCGCTTTCGTCAACTGCCCGCGGTCCATGAAGACCAACCCACGATTCAAATGGGCTTCAGGCCGTTCAGCAATAGCCCATTGAGCCTGAAGATACTCTTCCACCGCCTGATTCAGCTTCGTCTGTTCAGCAGAAGACAAAGAATCCGATGGGACAGGAGCCAATCGGCGACCGGCTTCGATCCGGACGGCGCGGATTTTATCAGTCAACAAATGTCCAGCCAACGCTGGCCGGTTTTTGGGAGCAATCGTTTCAAGGGCTCTCAACGCGCCTATGCGAACCAATGGATCTTCATCATGAAGTCCGAGAGTGATCGCCTCCAAGGTGGCCGGGCCGGCATAGCGGCCTAAAAGAGAAAGAGCCGAGGCACGAATGATTCCCGGTTGTGCCTCTCCTTTTGCCAGATTTGCGAGTAACACATCGGCTCCGGGGGAGCCTTTCCCCCCGGCATCTAACACCTCTCCATAATGCATCCCGTTTCGCCCGGGATCTCCATATCGTTTCTTCACCTCCCCGGCTGCCCATTGAGCCGTTTGTTTCTTGTGGCATTGGGTACAGGCATTGGGGGTTCCCAATGTCCCGGAGAGATCCGGGCGAGGGATGCGGAGGCTGTGATCACGCCGCGGATCGACAACCATATAGGTCTTGGCCGGCATATGGCATTCAACGCACTGAGCCCCGGCCGAATCGGAAGGATGAAAATGATGTGCGGGAACATCAAAGGTTTCTGAACGGTGGCATCTCGTACAGAGTGCGTTGCCCGTTGCGCGTAATTTCAAGCCATGCGGTTCATGGCAGTCATGGCAGGTCACCCCGTTTTGGTACATTTTACTTTGGAGGAACGAGCCATAGACATACACTTCATCAGCGATCTGTCCATCCGCATGGTACAACCGCTCTTCAATCAAGGCCGGCAGATAATGATCCAGAAAGGGTTCTCCCGCATGCCCATTCTCGGAAATAATGCTACGCCGTGAATGACAGCGGGCACACGTATCAATTTCTAAAGAAGATGGCATGCCTTTTTGGAGTGCGGCTGTATCGGCAGCTGGTGAAAGCTGCCAGGCTTCTTTCTGAAAAGCCGGAAATTTCACAGGCAGGCCCTTGGTGGCATAGGACCCTGATGATTGTTCAGATTCAGGTAGTCTCGCCCACTCGACGTGGTGGGACCCCGGTCCATGGCAGGCCTCGCACCCGACATTGAGATCGCTCCAGGTCGTTGTATAGGTATCGTGAGGCACGTCGTAGTGCTTTTGAAGATTGGTGGAATGACAGTCCGCGCACATGTAGTTCCAATTCTGGTTAGGGCCTGTCCAGTGCAACGGATCGGTGTGATCAATCCGTTCATCAGGATAGAGGTGGAACCAGCGCTGCCCGCCAGCCTCTTTCGACCGGGTGTCCCAGGCAAGGCTGAGCGCCTGAAACCGGCCTTTCGGAAATGGGATGAGGTATTGTTGCAAGGGCTCAATGCCAAAAGTATAGGCGATCTCGTAGTCCTGCAGCTTGCCGTCCGGCCCATCGGTCTGAACCATAAATTTTTGATCGACAGTATACAAACGGGACGTCTGCCCTTTATGCGAAAAAACGGTGTCCTGAAAATTGCCCAAGACTGTTTTAGCATTCGCTCGTTGCATCGAAGCCGCATGTTGCGAACCTTGCCATGCTTGAGAGAGAGGGCCGTGGCAATCGGCACAGGCCTCGGATCCCACATAGTAAACAGGTTTGTGTGGCCTGCTCGATTGAGGGGACTGTGGAAGCGGCTTGGGAGACTCCTCCTCTCCACATCCTCCGATGACCACAGTCATAAAGAAAAGAAAGAGGGAAGCAACATTCAACCTGAACCTGTTCACAAATATGTTCCTTTACTGTGGCTGATCTGAAAGCGTTTCGGAAGACCCGCCAAGATTGCTCAAAGCCCTCTTAAATTTCCCCCACAAACCGCCCTTGAGGTCTTCGATTGCCAGAGCCGTATGATGCCTGCTTTTCATGGCTTCTACACAGGGATTCTGCTTCATCGTACCGACGGTTGTTCCAGCGATTTGCGGGATGGCGATCGCCCATCCTATGGGAGTTGCTAACCCCAACAATCCCCAGCCCCCGCTTTCCGCAATCCGGAGCTTGTCACGGGAAACATCAGGATCTGAAAGTGGCCCGGCAAATCGAACGGTATGCGCGAGGCTGACCAGAGTGGGATCTTTTGGCTTGGGCGTCAAAATTAGATCCATGTATTCGCTGGCAAGGTTCAGGCTCCCGGCCCCCGCGATGGTGACCCGCTGTGTGTCAATAAGGATGTTATCCGTTTTCATTTCACCTTCATCGATATCAAAGTAGCCTACCGCGCAGTTCAGTTTGGTCACGGGCTCTGATTCCCATGCCGTTGATAACGCGGTCGTAATAAAATCAGCAGCCCATAGGTCAATATATTTGGTGGATAACTCCAATGGTCCGTCGACTAGCTCAAATTGCCCGTTGGCTCTGCCCAACACCTCGTTCAGTGTGTCGCCCCGACCTTGCAGTGTTAACTTGATGGACTGAGATTGTCCCTTTATCATCTCGGTGCCTCCGAACGTTTTGGTCACGCTCCCGTAATCAAGCCCACGAATGTTCAGATTGACCTCCAGAGTCGGAACATAGGGTTTGACGTCGAGGAGCAATCCACCATCAATCTCTGCACTCCATAGATTACCCGTCACCGGATTCAGGGTAAGGAGCCCATCTTCAAGTGTGAGTCGAAAATTCACATTTCCAAGATCGTGTTCTCCCCTTCTGAGATGCTTAATCTCGCTCTCAAGGGAAATGTCCAAAGACCGCAGGCTCTCAACAGGAAAGACAAAGTCTGAAAATACACGTTTCCCTGAAACCTTCGATGATTTAGAGTCACCAATAGACCCGGTCAGGGCATCAATGGCTTTTGATCCGACGCCTGTCACGGTGTCTGTAATGGCTCTCACCGTCGATCTTTTTTTTTGTACTGAAGAATCAGCTGAAGGTTCTTTCACAGCACCGAGGACAAGATTCTCTGCAGTGAGTGTTCCCCTCACTCGTGGGCGAATTCCTTTCGTCATGAACGTCACATGGCCTTTCACATCGCTTCCAGCTAAAGATCCTTCGATATTGGTGACGTGATACCCCACAGGGGA
>QJYE01000422.1 GCA_003235785.1 Nitrospirota bacterium | reverse complement strand
GTGGCTAAGGGGATAGCAGGGTTTGCAGCGTCTTAGTTGTGGTGTTCCCGTATTTCCGGCCTGTACGATAGATTAAATTTTTATAATGGCACGATTGGCCGAAAACGGATTATATTTTTTCTCCTGGAGATAAACGTGATGCGAATTTCAAAAGTCTACACACGTACGGGTGATGCCGGGAAAACCCGGTTGGCTGGAGGGCAAGAGGTCTGGAAAGATTCTGTGCGAGTCGAAGCCTATGGCACCGTGGACGAATTGAATTCCACGCTTGGTTTGATTCGAGCTTCGAATGAGCAAGCGGGAACGAATGTTGAAACGTCTAAATTTGTTGAGAACACCCTGAAGTGGACGCAGAATAAATTATTTGATTTGGGTGGTATCTTGGCTACGGCCCCGGGAGAGACCTTTCCGAATATGCCGACCGTGTCTCCAGAAGACGTCGAGCATTTGGAACATTTGATTGATGAATGCCAAAAGGAACTTGAGCCCTTGAAAGAGTTTATTTTACCCGGCGGCGGACAGATTTCTGCCCTTTTACATGTCGCCCGTACCATCTGCCGGCGGGCCGAACGGTTGTGTGTGACCCTATCGAAGGAAGAAGTCGTGTCTCCGGAATTGGTGAAATTTCTCAATCGGCTGAGTGATGCGTTGTTTGTGTTTGCGCGTTGGGTAGCAAAAAAGCAAGGAAAAGCGGAATTGTTGTGGGAACGGGTGCCAGCTCCATCGACTAAGGTCTAAAGTTCTTGTATGCGCTCTGTCCGTCAATCTAACCCTCGCTCCATGGGAGCCCTGACTTCTCACCCATCGAAAGTTTCTCATACTCAGAGAAAACCAGCCAGGTCTCTGCTTGAATCAAAACTGATTTTTGTCCTGGGAGGGGCACGATCCGGTAAAAGTTCCTTCGCGCTCAAACAGGGGAAAACCCAATCCCCACGGGCGTTTGTGGCGACTGCCGAGGCGCTGGATTCGGAAATGGCGGCTCGTATTCAGAAGCACAAGCGGTCACGAGGGCAGGGATGGATGACCTTCGAAATTCCGACTCAGTTAGCCGAATGGTTTACCTCCGATGGCGAGAACTTTTCTAGTGTGGTGGTTGATTGCTTGACTTTGTGGCTGAACAATCTTCTCCAACAGCAGGTTCGATCCAGGCAGGTTCCGTCTTATGTCCGGAAGCTAATACAAGCGATAAGAGGTTGTCCCGGTCAGGTTGTGCTGGTGAGCAATGAACTCGGTTTGGGGCTAGTTCCAGGGGATGCCGTCAGTCGGGACTTTCGGGATGTGGCCGGGCGTATGAATCAGGTCATTGCCGCTGAAGCTGACGAAGTGTATTTTTTGGTGAGTGGTCTTCCGCTTCGATTAAAATAAGATGATGTTGAACTATTCCGAGTTGCTTCACGACACGATCGCGAACATTCAACCGATGAGCCGTGAGTTTCATGCTCGTGCAAAATTGGCCTTGGATAGTCTGACGAAGCCTATTGGGAGTTTAGGACGTTTAGAGGAATTGGCCGCTCAATATGTGGCCATTTCCCAGAAGCTTCCGCCTCTCATGCCTGAGCCTGTGGTCTTTACCTTAGCGTCCGATCATGGTGTGGCCCGTGAAGGGGTGAGCGCCTATCCCTCTTCTGTAACCGCGCAAATGGTCGTGAACTTTTTGAACGGGGGAGCCGCGATTAATGTGTTGGCGAAACAGGTTGGCGCCAAGGTGCGGGTCGTTGATATGGGCGTGGAATCTGATCTTGGGAATCTTCCTAGCTTACTGGTTTACAAAATTGGATTGGGCACCAAGAATTTTGTGACGGGTCCGGCGATGTCCTATGAGGAGGCCCTTCAGAGTATAGGCGTTGGTATTCGCTTAGCTCGTGAGGCCTATGCCGATGGTATGGGGGTGCTTGGTCTCGGGGAGATGGGTATTGGCAATACGACAGCCAGCAGTGCGATCGCGGCCGTGATGACCGGGCAATCCGTTGACAAGGTGACGGGGAAAGGCACGGGGGTTGATGCCGAACGGTTTGCCAAAAAGGTGCAGATGATTGAGCAGGGCATCATACGCAATCAGCCCAATGAGCAGGATCCTGTGGATGTGTTAGCCAAAATGGGAGGTTTTGAAATCGGTGGGTTGGTTGGACTCATTCTCGGTGGTGCCGCTTGTCGTCTCCCCGTGGTATTGGATGGATTTATTACGGGAGCGGCGATGCTGATTGCTCAGGCTTTAGTCCCTCATTGCCAAGATTACGTGATTCCTTCGCATTGTTCAGCGGAACCTGGTCATCGATATGTCCTGGAGCATTTAGGGCTCCATCCGTTGTTGGAACTCCATCTTCGCCTTGGGGAAGGAACGGGAGCCTGCCTGGCTATTGGACTGTTGCGCGCCAGTGTCGCCTGTTTGAGGGACATGGCGACTTTTGGCAGTGCCGGTGTCGACGGTGCTGAGGTTGCAGCGCCGGAGCAGGTATGAAGAAGTCCTGGGCCGGCTTGGCGTTGGCATGGCAATTTCTGACAATTATTCCGATCCCTTCCAGGGTGATTCCAGAGATGCCTCCTTCCACCTTTGCGGTGGCGCTTCGTTGGTTTCCGCTGGTCGGATTCCTTCTTGGCCTGGGATTGGTGGCGATTGATCGGGTGCTGGGGCAGATCTTCGCACCTCTGGTGCTGAACCTGGTCATCCTTTCGCTCTATGTATGGGTAACGGGAGGGCTGCATCAAGATGGATTGGCTGATACGGTGGATGCGCTGGCCGGAGGGAACTCACCAGAGCAACGGTTGGAAATTTTTCGGGATTCGCATATTGGAGCGATTGGAGTCACGGGCTTAGTGTTCAGTCTCGGGCTCCGGTACGCGGGTTTGATGGCTCTGCCGGGAGGAGTACGGGAACTTGCGTTACTGTGTATGCCGGCGGTTGGGCGATGGTCGATGGTCGTCGGGGTGTGGAGGGCAGTCTATCCCCGCCCAGACGGGTTGGCAGCATCCTTCATTCGCCACAGCTCGTGGGTTGATATCTTGGTGGCTTCGATTGTGGTGGGCAGCGGAGTGAGTGCCCTCTTCGGGCCTGTCGCGGCTGTCGCGGTGCTAAGTGTGGGATGCCTGCTTATTCGATCCTATGCCTGGTGGATTTCCAGAAAGATTGGCGGCATCACCGGTGATATTCTTGGATCGATCAATGAGGGCGTGGAAATTGTGTTTGTACTGTGCGCACCGATGCTCTTTTTACTTGGATGAATTCGAGGGGAATGTGGAATGAGCCGAACGTATCCGAAGACATGTGAACGATGCGGACAAGGGTTTGATTGTGGCCTGTCCCGCTGTTGGTGTGGAGCGTTCCCCGTGAACGATACCCAATATGAGAAAATCGTCAAGCAATATCATGATTGTCTATGTCCAACCTGTTTGTCGGAGATTACCCAACAGCCCTCACCTTCGTCTTCCGGGAATGCTTCATCGTAGTTCATGGACTCCCTTCTTGGACTCAAATTCCTCGGAGTGTGTCTGTTGGATGTCGTGGTGGGCGATCCCCGGTGTTTGCCACATCCTGTTCGTCTTATGGGATGCCTGATTCAACTTTATGAACAGCATGTTGTGGGGGTCTGTTCAACCGCGTCTGCGAAAAAAGGCGTCGGAGTTATTTTAGCGATAGGGCTGCCTGTCGGATGCTTTTGGATGGTCCAGCTGTGTCTTGAGGCGGCAGAAAATATCCATGCTATGTTGGGTGGGGTGCTCTGGATTCTTTTCGGGTTCACCACCTTGGCGGCCAGGGATTTATGGGATCATGCCACGTGTGTGTATCGGGCTCTTGTTGAGGGGGAATTGCTGTCCGCCCGGCTTGCGGTGAGTCAGGTAGTCGGTCGTGACACTACACATCTTTCTGAGCCTGATATTGTTCGCGCCACGCTAGAATCTGTTGCTGAAAATTCTTCTGATGGTATCGTCGCGCCGTTGTTTTATCTGGCTCTGGGTGGCCCGCCTTTCGCCATGGCGTATAAAGCGGTGAACACCTTGGATTCAATGATTGGTTATCGTAATGCCAGGTATGAAGATTTTGGATGGGCCTCGGCGCGTCTTGATGATGTCCTGAATTGGATCCCGGCACGCCTGACGGCTTTGGGTATGAGTCTGGCTGCTGCTGTGCGATTGGGCCAAGGCCGATCCGCCTGGCGAATCGCTTGGCGTGATGCCCGAAAACATCCCAGTCCGAATAGTGGGTGGCCAGAGGCGGCGATGGCTGGAGCACTTGGAATTCAGTTGGGTGGGGTCAACGCATATGGTGGGAGAATAGAGGAGCGCGCGAAGCTCGGAGATTCTGGCGTGCCCTTACAGCCTTCTCTGATTCCTCTGGCTCTACAGGTTATGGAGTTGGCTTCGATCGCTATTGTGTTGATGCTCTTAGCTCTCCTGATGGGCCTGGCGTGAAAGAACAGCTTTTTCATGGGGGTCAGGTTTATCAACTGGCCAAACAACTTGGTTGTTCTGTCGATGCGTTAATAGATTTTAGTGCCAGTGTAAACCCTTTAGGGCCACCGGCGTCGGTGTTGCGGGCGATGCATCATGCAGTCGATGAGTGTCAGCATTACCCTGATCCATTTTCCGAAGACCTTCGCGCTTGTCTCGCTCACGAACATGGGGTGCCGGAATCATCTATTCTGGTAGGCAATGGCTCGGCTGAGTTGATTCGTCTCCTTCCCCAAGTCCTGGCTCTTCAACATGCTTGTATTGTTGGTCCAACGTTTTCCGAATTTTAACAGTCTCTGCGGTTGGCTGGCGTTAGCTGGATTTCTGTGGATGCTGTTCCCGCTCAGCGTTATGCTCCCCCGCTTGAGAGACTTTCAGTAATTCTTGAAGAATGGAGGCTGGCTTCCACGGGGAAGAGTCGCACGGACGTCGTGAGAAATTCTGCGGTATTTGTGTGCAATCCAAATAGTCCAACCGGCAGACACATTTCGCTTCGAGCATTTCGTCAGATCGTCAGCCAAGTCGACCGGGTCGGGTGTTGGATGATTGTTGATGAAGCGTTCATTGATTGGTGTCCTTCGCATTCTCTGATGAAAGACATCTCACGATATCGGCGATTGATCATTCTTCGCAGCTTTACCAAATTTTTTGCCATTCCAGGCATTCGTCTTGGTTATCTCGTCGGTGGGCCAGGGGTGATCGAATCACTTCGAAGGCATCTTCCTCCATGGTCAGTTAATCATGTAGCACAGTCCGCTGGGGTGGCTGCACTTGAGGATTCACGTTTTCGGAAGCGAAGCTTACAGTTTATGCAGCAGGAGCGCTCTCGTTTCATGGCAATGCTTCGGACGGTCCCTGGATTGCGGGTGATCCCGTCGCAGGCAAACTTTGTAATGCTGGAAATTGTCGATGGGCCTTCTGCAAAGGACATGGTTGAGGGGCTTCAGACGCAGGGGCTATTGGTACGAGATTGCCAAACGTTTTCAGGCATGACTCGACCAGCCCTCCGCGTCGCCGTTCGGTTGTCGCGAGAAAATCGACGGTTGGTCAAAGAACT
>QJYE01000516.1 GCA_003235785.1 Nitrospirota bacterium | reverse complement strand
TCTGAATCGATCCTGTGACGATTTCCACGGCATGGGCTGTGGTCATGACTTGGATATAGTCTCCTTGCGCCATTATTTCGGATTCAATCGTGTCGAGCAGGGCATCGGCTCTCTGCAAGGCCAGATGAAGTTCCTCAAACTGCTGGTGCATGGTCGGGTGTTCACGACCTTCCAGGAGCAGTGTTTGAGTGTCCTGGACATTTTGTCTTGCGAGGGTCAGGGCCACTTGCGCATTGCTTTTGGTTTCCTCCAGATTGGCTAACGCTTCGGATTTCGCTTGATCCGCCTGAGCTAATGCACGATCTAGCATCTGTTTCCCTTGAGAGTAGCTTCTCCACCAGGCAAACTTCTCATCTTGGTTGTCCAGTTCATTGATGGCTTGACTATAGGACATCTCGGCTTGCTGTAACTGTTCATACGCGTAGTCCTGGGCGCCAGAGAGACGCGCATCTTGTAAGGTGCGGATGACGGAATCGATTTGGTTCGATGGGCGTTCAGTACATCCCTGAGCCAAAAAGGTTCCGGTAATGGCAAGGAGTAGGCACCATTCCCAGGGTGTCAGGCGTAAGGTGTGTGGGCATTTAGGTTTTAATGTGTGAGCCATGTCGTGTTGTCTTCTCTTTAAAAAAACAGGGGCCAAGCTATTTGGCCCCTGATACTATTTTCCGTTGGTCTATTGCAGATCCATGCCCTAGGCGAAAAATTCTCCTGGGGCAATCCCGGAACAAAAACGATGTTACTTTCCGAAAGGCTTTTTGGCTGGTGCGCCTTGTGTTTTCCCTGCTGGGGCAGAAGCAGGTTTTCCGGCTGGCGTACCTTTAGGTTGATTCTTTTGATTTGGTTGGTTCATGGGATCCTCCTTTAAGGGTTAAGTAAGCCAATATGACTTACTGACCAGTAATATACGCAAAGATAATGCCAAATGTTTGCCGACGAATATTTTTGAAAAACCCAATATTTCTTAGGAAAACCACGCCAGAGAATGTTAAAGGAATAGCGTTTGAAGACATCCTGTCCAGATGAAGAAAATTTGTCCTTCCTTCGCGTTGGTGTTGGGGGAGTTTCAAGGATGAGTGGCTCATCCAACTGACGGATGGGACGATGCGGTAGGAGAGAAAAGGGGTAACGAGTTTCTTCGCATATGGTGAGACTGAATGGGAGCGAGAGCCCTGGAGACGAAGTTGACGGGATCCAACGCCCCGACAATGATCACAGGCGTCCTCAACGGGATAAGGGGAAATAACGTATCCATGATGGAATTTTCCAGGGCAACACATCCATTGGTCGGATCGCTCTGCCCTAAAGGTTGTCCGTGTATTTCAATGAATCCTCCAATTCCCCGATGAGCCGGGATGAGGCCTTGGGCTTTGGCGGCTCGAAACTGTCGTTGGTGAAGTGTGGTCGGAAAGTCCAACATGAAGGCTTTATAGAATTTAGTCTCTCCCTTACCCTTTTTCTGTATGACATGAAAAATGCCCTCAGGCGTCGCCCCGTCGCCTTCGTGCAATTTGTCTTGAAGTCCTGAAAACCCCAAGCTGGCAGAAAAGGATTGGCGAAGAAGGCCTTTCTGATACAACCGTAATTCTTGAGAAGCCTTAATGACTATTATCACCAATTCGCCAGAATGGCGGGTTGGCGCAATGGTGTCCGTCACCCAACGATTCCATTTTGCAATATTGTGGCTATCTGAATATCGGCCCATTTGGTGAATGAGCAACGTTTCTATGGGGCGCATCGTGTTCTGAGCCTGCTGGAGCAGGTGAGGGACTTGATCAACCTGGGCTTGCGTCAGAAGGCTCGCCCCTTGGGTGAGAAAGCTTTGTGCGCGTGAGAGAGCCGTCCGCTTTCCCCTGAGATCAAACAAGCCATTCAGGTTTCGCAATCTGGTGAGCTGAGCCTGTTCAGCATCTAACAGGTTTTTGAGGTGAGAATGGAGCGCGGTTTTTTTGTGTTGGGTTGCTGTTAGTAATGCAGTCCCGGAAGTCATGAGTTCCTGGTAGACCTCTGTAAATTCCTGAAGGGTCCATGAGGGCCACCATTGGTGAGCCGCGAGGCGCCAATGGTGGCGAAGGTCGGAAACCCGTTGGTGAAAGACGGCATATTCTTGAGGAAGGAGATGCGTGACGCCAGCCGCCCGTATTTGACGGTCCAACTCTTCAACTGGTGTGGGAAAGACTGGAGGGAATGCGGGTGTCCGCCACCACGCAAACAGCAAAGAAAGAAACAGGAGCAGAGTTCCGGTGGCCAGCCAACACGATGATCGTCTGGCCAGTGACCGACCGGAACCCTGTTCGGTCATGTTTTACGCTTTGGCCTTTCCAGCCTTTTGCATGGCATGAGCCACTTGTTCGTGGACACGGGTCGCCAATTCCATGACGGACTCGGCTTTGGCTTTCACGCCCAAGAAATCCTCTTTGGCTAGAATAGGTTCAATTTCGGCCAGCGTGGTTTCTGCTGCTTGTAGATCACCTTGTAAAGCTTGAAGGTCAGCCTGGGTCCCTTTTCCTTTGGGAGCCTGCGCGAACAGATTTTTCGCGTTGTCCAGAGTGGATTTGGCTAAAATGATGGCTGCCTCGGCATCCGTTTTGGCTTGTTGTTTATTGGTCTCAGCCTTGGTCTTGGCTTGTTCGGCATCGAGTACTACTTTGGCTAACAGTGTTTTTGCTTCGTCATAATTTCGCATTAACACAAAGGCATTGTCTTGCGTGGCAATTTCTTCTTGGGCTTTTTGATACTCATCTTCGGCTAAACGGAAGTCTTCCGGTGCGTATTCCATGGCACCTGCTTCTTTGGCTATTTGAAGGGCTTGCAACGCTTGATCGGTGACTTGCGCGGGTTTTTCTGCGCAACCCCAAACAAGCGATCCACAAAGAATGGCTAAGGTTCCTGTACGAATAATTCTTGAAACGGCGTTCATCTGTCTTTCGACCTCCTGTAAATGTTGGGGGTGAACAGCCCCTGAAAATTGTGAAGAGAGACCGGATTGACCTTCAACGAATGATGAAGGACCGAGGATGTTCATGCTCCAACAGACAGTAGAGAGCAAAGGTGATGCCAAGAAATTATTTTGTAGAATATTTGAAATAAGCGGAAATAGCGGGCAAATGAGGGGAATTTGCAGAGGAGTCAGGAAAAAGTGTGGACAGGTTGTCTGCTTTGAGAAATAATGTCCACCGGCTTTTGGTTTTCATCCTGCCAGCGTTGGTTGGTTAACAAGCGTTGGGATCAGTTCTCGTCAACCTTGAAAAGTCAGAGAAGCCATCAGAGAGACTGCCTCTATTGTGGACAATTCTGAAAGAAATTTCGTGAGAAGAGACAGCCGCAAATAGAAAAATTTTTGTCGAATATTTTGAGGATGCCCCCCCAACCTCCGAAGGAACAGAGCGGGTTGGGGGTCGGGATGGTTGGGCGAGGTTTGCCGGGTTATCCCACTAAATGTGCGACAGGCTGTTGGTGGGATCGATGAATATATTTCCGAGATTGCGTCCAGTGAAGCCGTGATGAAGGGTTCGGTGCTAATGTAGGTTGGCTGGTCATGGATGGATGGGATGAGTGATCCACGGCCAGGGTCCCTTCGACCTGTTGTAGTTCGGTAAGACGGGCCTGATGTTGCTGTAACTCCCACTCTACCGCTTTGGTTAATTGGGCAATTTTTGCTCGTAACTGCTCCATGGTGCGTTCATGGTGGCGCACTTCGTTGTTTCGAGCCACCGTAATGTACTGTTCATCCACGTACGTCATGTCTTTCTCCTCCTGTGAAATTTGCCCTCGTGAGCCGGGGTTGAATTCTCAACCCTGCATGTGTTCAGGTGGGAACTTAAGCAAAATTATTGCCAGTGGGTATAGGAGAGGTGGACTGACATGCAAACCGTTGATCTGTTTCATCATTCCCTCCTGCGCGGGTACTGGAAGAGAGAGGGTGCGGAGTCTGTCGGTCAGAAACCGTTAACTTCTATGACAAGAAGGTTGCTAGGGTTCAGGCAAGTGAAAAGATTGAGATATGTTACAACATATTTGAAACAGTTTACATAGAAGGGAGAAAACGTCTTCGACACTTGAGAGCCAGAGTGCCTCTGCGCCATTTTTGCTCGACGGATCCCTCTGGCAATGGTTGTCTGGTGTAGAAGGATTTTATGGCCGTTTCTTTTGAGTCGGTACGGATTGTTGGATTTTTTTAACCGTCTTACTATAGAACACGGTATTTCTTCCGAATGGGTATCGTAAATGGAGGGTGGAAGATCATGAAAAATGGGAAAACCTCTTTCGTCAATAGTGGAATCCGATGAGTGCTCAGGTTCGTTCTCGTGGCCAATTTCGAAATGGTGTTTTGGATCTCATGGCCAAGAAAGACCATTGGGCCTGGCCGCAGTTCGTGGGGCCGTCTATTTCCAAGACGCAACTCAAAATCCATTATCAGCAAGAATATGCGGTGTACGTTCGAGATTTCCCTGTGTTTCTCGCACGCATTCATGGCAAAAATCCGCCATTAGCCGTGAGGAAAATGCTGGCGGAAAATATTTATGAGGAAGATACGGGACAATTGTCGTTGGGGGTGTCCCATCCTGATCTTTTTCTGACAATGATGCAGGGATTAGGATTTCGTCAGAAGGATTTTGATCACATCGCGCTCCTGCCTGCGACGCGCCGCTATCGGGCATGGCTGGATCGGATGTCCAATCATCCGGATTGGGTGGTCGGGGCTGCGGTGATGACGATTTTTGTGGAGGGGAGTGTGCATGATCGGGTGGAGCTGAGTCGTCCAAGTCGCCCCAAAACTCCCAAGCAGATCTCGGAAAAAATTAAGAACCATCCCCTGGTCACATTTCATGGGGTTTCGCCGAAGGCGATGGATCTGATTCGAGCTCACCAATTAGTGGAAGGCGGGCATCGTCATGATGCTTACGCGATGGTGGTCAATCAGGCCAAGACTCAGGCGCAACAAGATATGATATTGGCAACCCTTCAACGGACGCTCACTCTCTGGCTTCGCTATCGTGATGGCGTCGCCCGCGCCTGCCGGTTAACGCAGCAATAGCGACCATTTATCCTTTCTCGGAACAGTATCCTTGTTTTTTAAGCTGGCTTGAAAGCGGTACGATATGGTAGGTGTTGCCTGCTATGTCTGCTCCATCTGTTCTGCTCATTATCCCGCCGCTGACCCAACTCAACACGCCCTATCCTTCCACGGCGTATTTGACCGGCTTTTTGCGTTCACGAGGCTATCACACGAATCAAGCCGATGTGGGCATTGAAATGGTGCTGGCCCTGTTTTCCCAAGCCGGGCTGAGGCGTGTCTTTACGGAACTTCGTGCCAGGCCCATTGACGCTTTGCCGGGAGAAGCTCGCCAAATGCTCAGTTTAGAGCGGGCGTATGTGGAAACCATTGATTCCGTCATTCGATTTTTGCAAGGCCGTGATCCCACCTTGGCGGCAAGGATTTGTCAGGGGGCGTTTCTTCCACAGGGGCCACGATTTTCGATGAATGAACCGGGTGATCATGAGGGGAAGGCCTCTTCACAGAATCAAACCGATC
>QJYE01000108.1 GCA_003235785.1 Nitrospirota bacterium | reverse complement strand
ATTGAAAAGTGCAACTTGCGTACCATTTTGGAATTGATTGGCTTCCAAAAACCGCATCCGCCGCACATATGGGATATCATTGAAGACGGCGGGCATAAGCCTTGCTTTTATTTCTATTCCACAAAGAGAAAATGAGAAATGCATGTATCGCGACGAGAGAAAAAGCCCATTATTTTTCTGTTTTCTGAAGAGAGAAAGGTGCAACGATGAAAACGACAAATTTAGATCTGTTGAAGGAGAAAATTTGCGGGAAGAAAATTGTATCTGTCGAACCATCACAGTGGTCGGGAGAAGTAAAATTACTCTCAAAAAATCATGACTATGTCACCATCAAGCTGGATGACGGAACCAGTCTGGAGATTGGAAATGTCTATCTCCATGATGGACATAGAATATGTGACTCTCATACCAACCCCTAACGGAGTATCCCATGAGCCTTCATAGCATTGCGACCGCGGGCCTGAGAACCATTGATCAAATCACCTACCTGCATGATTTACGCTTTCATCGCCAACAAAACGGGCTCGCCATTACTATTGAACTCACAATGTCTTCCTTACCAGGGGCCCCCGTGGTTGATGACAAAGGATGTTTCATTGGGTTCATTAGTGAGTTTGATATCCTCAATATTCTCGAATCCGGACGAGAACTGAGCCAGTTAACAGCCGAAGAGATAATGGTTCAAGATCATGTGGCCATCAAGGAATCGGCAACACTCAAGGAAGCCGAACAACTTATGAAACACCAACATCTGTTAGTCCTCCCGGTTGAACGGAATGGCGTGATTGTTGGGTGCGTGAGCCGACGGGACCTCCTGCGGGCATGGATCGGATTGGGATTTGGCCACAATGCCTGTTGGCAACCAGAAAACTAACCGCCTTGTTGCATGATGGATTCTCTGATTGGGGATTTTTGGGACCATCCAAGTAAAGATACTGTTGCAAGATGCAACAGTGTCAAAAAAAGACCGAAATGGTGAACATGGCCGGTTTTCTCCCCAACCGAACATTCCTGAAGAATTGGGAGCGGTTGTGTGTCGGAAGCCTCACCTTCCTGGCAATTCTTCTCACGTTTATCGGCAACACGACATCGAAGGGCTTCATGAATGATCCTCTTGCCGGACAAGTTCTCTATCAAACCCATTGTCTCCGATGTCATGGCTCCCTCGGTGATGGCAAGGGACCTGACGCAGGGACGCTCACCGTGCCTCCGAGAGATTTTCATACCCCTGAATCCACCGCCAAAAATGAATATGAATTGCGTTCAATCATTATTTGGGGATTGGTATTCAGCCCTATGCATAATTGGGGATACCGTCTGACCTCTCAAGAAATTCGGAACCTGATCAGTTATATTCGACAACTTGCGCCCTATCAACCACGCATTTAATTGAAAAGAGCACCCAGGAAGATCACAAACGAGACGACATTTACGGCCATTCTTTCCACATAGAGGACCCCTTAATAATGGACGAATTACGAATTCCGCTTTCATTGCTCACCCCAAGCATCGACGTCGAAGCCTTAGGGTTTGCGGATACCACTGAACTTCCACCGCTGGAAGAACCCCTGGGGCAAGCCCGAGCCCTTGAAGCCTTGGATTTTGGACTCAATATCAAAAGCCACGGATTTAATATCTATGCCTCGGGGCCTATTGGAACGGGCAAATGGGGGATCATCCACCAACGAGTGCAACAGGTGGCCTTATCAATGCCCGCTCCACTTGACTGGTGTTACGTCCACAATTTTCTCGCGCCCTCTTCACCCATCTGTCTGTCCTTCGCGTCCGGCAAAGGACGAGAATTCAAAGACGCCATTAACCACGTCATCCAAAGCCTTCGGCGAGACCTGCCGCTGGCCTTTGAAAGCCATAAATACCTGGATGCCAGAGCCAAAATTGTCGAAGATCGAGACCAGAAAAAGGAAGCCCTTTTCCAAGTCGTCAATGAAGAAGCCCAGAGGCGAGGTTTTGGATTTAAAGAAAATCCAGTGGGCTTTACCATGGTGCCGGTGCGTGATGGAAAACCGTTGCGGCAAAAAGACCGCGAGGCGTTAACCGACAGCGAAAAGGAGAAGATAGCCGAACAGGGAAAGGTTCTCGAGGGGAAAATCCGGGAATTTCAGGCTCAAGTCCATGCCTTGGACCATGAAGCAGAACATGCCCTCCTGGAAATGGATCAACAAGTCGTGCGGGCGGTCATGCAAAATCGGTTTGCGGTCCTTCGTGACCACCATCACGATCTGCCTGAAGTGTTGGAATATCTCCAAAAAGTGGAAGAAGACATTGTCAGCAACTATAAAGATTTTTTGCCACGCGAAGGCCCGCAATTAGCCATTTTGGGATGGGACGCCAGAGATCATAAACCGAACCTCACCCGGTATGAAGTCAACCTCCTCATCGAACATCCCCAACAAACCGGAGCACCGATTATTGATGAGCCTCACCCAACGTATGCCAATTTAATCGGGAAAATCGAGCGAAAGTCTCACATGGGAGTGGTCTACACAGACTTTACGGAAATCAAAGCCGGTTCCTGTTTGCGGGCCAGCGGAGGGTTCTTACTCGTGAATGTCCTCGATTTGCTTCGTCAGCCCTTGGCCTGGGACGCCCTCAAGCGCGTCATCAAAACACGCTCGGTGAATATCGAAGATCCCGGTGAGTACTTCGGGTTTTCCACAACGGGTCTCAAGCCCCAACCGATTCCGGTTGACATCAAAATCATTTTATTCGGCCCCCCATACATCTTTTCTCTCCTTCAAGGGTATGAACTAGACTTTCCGAAACTCTTTAAGGTGAAAGCCGATTTTGATGTCGATATTCCTCGTGAAAATTCCCAGGAACAGCTCTATGCCCGATTCATCGCCCAACTCTGTCGTAAGGAAAAACTTCCGCCATTCGGAGTCGATGCCGTTGGCGAAATCATCCGGTACAGCCTGCGGCTCGCCGAACGTCGCGATCGCTTGTCGCTGCGCATGAGTTGGATCGGCGATATCGTTCGTGAGGCGGCGTATTGGGCCAAGCAGGACGGCCGGTCGTTAGTCTCAAAATTACACGTAGAAACCGCGATAGACAAGAAACGCCACCGCACCAATCTCCTGGAAGAAAAAATCCAGGATGAGATACAAGAAGGGACTCTGATGGTTGACCTGGATGGTGAGACGGTCGGACAGGTCAACGGCCTGTCCGTTCATCACTTGGGAGACTATATGTTTGGACGGCCCTGCCGCATCACAGCCCGCACATTTGTAGGGAATGAAGGCGTCATTGATATTCAACGCGAGGCCGAGTTAGCAGGGGAGATTCACAGCAAAGGGGTCATGACCCTCGCAGGATTTCTGGGCGGGAAATTCGCTGAATTCCAACCCTTTGCCCTCAGTGCCACTCTCACTTTCGAGCAAACCTATTCTGAGGTAGAAGGAGATAGCGCGGCGGTCGCGGAACTCGTCGCGATTATATCGAGCCTCGCCAACATTCCCGTTCACCAATCACTGGCGGTCACGGGATCGATTAATCAATTGGGGGAAATTCAACCCATTGGCGGAGTCAACGAGAAAATTGAAGGGTTCTTTGAATGCTGTCAAAAGCGTGGACTTTCCGGAAAGCAGGGTGTCCTCATTCCAGCAAAAAACATTCGGCACCTGACCCTCAACCCGAAAGTGGTTGAAGCCGCAGAATCCGGGAAATTCTCAATTTTTGGTGTGAGCAACATAGAAGAAGTTCTGGAGTTACTCACTGGAATGCCTGCCGGAGAGATGCAGCCCGATGGCCAATATCCCCCAAACACTATTTTTGGACGGGCCGCCCAACGCTTAACGGAAATGGCAAAAATTGCGGCAGAATGGAGTGGCCACAGTTTGACGGAAAGCTCCGATGGCTCTACCAAGCCGCTTTTGCCCAAGCCGGTGAAATAATGCGTACCTCCCCGGCCACCATCAAGAACGCCTTCAGATTTCTCAGCGCGATAACAAAGGAGTACCTGTGATGCCTCTGTATGATTACAAATGCCTCAAGTGCGGGAAAGAATGCCTGTTGGCGTTAACCTTGAAGGAACATGAAAACAAGGTCGCAACCTGCCCTTCCTGCGGAAGCAAAGAATTAGAGCAATTAATCACCAGCTTTATTGCGAGAACCAGTTCAAAAACTTAATACGCGTCTTCAGTATCGCTACACAAATATAGGCCCATCGTCTTTGGGAATGCCCTTGTCCCCAAGAGTGGCGCCTTGTTAGAGAAAGTTCTACTTTTCCCCAAAACCATCATGCCGGCCAACCAGCCAAAACGTGACTATTACGAAACGCTCGGGGTTGACCGGTCCTCCAGTCGCGACCAGATCAAACAAGCCTACCGACAACTCGCTCTGAAATATCATCCGGACCGGAATCATGCGCCCGATGCCGAAGACAAATTCAGAGAAATTGCCGAAGCCTATGCGGTGTTATCAGATGATGTGAAGCGCCGGGAATATGACACCAGCGGCCATATTGGGGTCAGTGAGCGCTGGTCGTCTGAAGATCTGATGCGGGATTTCCAGTTTGGGGATTTCTTCGGTGGCCGCTTCGATGATCTTTCAAATATATTCGGCGACTTCCTGGGCCGACGGACCAGGCCTGGGCCTCACATCAACCGTGGCCTGGATCTGCGATACGATTTAGATCTTACCCTGGAGGAAGCGGCCAAAGGCGGCGACCGGGAAATTCATATTAGCCGATCTGAGAACTGTGGAACCTGTCAGGCCACAGGTGCCAAGCCCGGCACCACGCCCACCACTTGCACGGAATGTGGGGGCTCTGGACAGAAGCAACAAGTCAAAGCGGGAAAAGGAGTGCGGATGGTCACCCTCACCACCTGTGCCAAATGCCAGGGGCAAGGCCATTGGATTGAGTCGCCGTGTGAAACCTGCCATGGGACCGGCCACATCTTTACCCCGCACACCCTCAAAGTTCATATCCCTCCGGGCATTGATGACGGCATGATCATCCGTTTAGCCGGACAAGGCGAACCCCCGGCAAAAGGTGGTCCAGCCGGTGACCTCCTGATCCGGCCACACCTTCGTCCACACTCCACCCTTCAGCGACAGGGAAGCGACTTATTCACCATGACCTCACTGTCTTTTGTGGATGCTGCACTCGGAACCAAAGTCCCGATTAAAGGATTAGACGGTGCCTCGCTGATGGTCACGATTCCGCCCGGAACCCAGAGTGGGACGTCACTGCGGCTTCATGGACGAGGGATGCCACGGCTCGAGGCCAAAGGCAAAGGGGACCTGTTTGTCATCGTCGAAGTTCGCACACCCACACACCTCACCCCCCAACAACGCACCTTGTTAGAAAAATTTTCCCGGCTTGAAAAAGAAAAACTCCGTCAATAAATAAAGGGTCTTCATCAAATCAAGTGGGCCGAATGAGTCGCTTGATCGGACCGCCAAGAAGCAGAGTCAGGTGTCGGGTTGATGCATCGTTCTGTCTCCCCCTTTGAAAAGGGGGGATGATGAGGAAGGTGACCACGTGACCCACACGATGAGGGGAAGAGCCTAAAT
>QJYE01000425.1 GCA_003235785.1 Nitrospirota bacterium | reverse complement strand
CCTCCCCTGCTGCCCCTATCGTATTAATAAGAAAAAGAAACACATCCACCCTGGCCTGGGATGTTTCACCCAATAATCCCTACGTGGGGGCCATGCTTCCCTATACACCTCTCCATCATCTTTTGATGAATGATCTCCTCATGCCGGTCATCGCCACGAGTGGGAACCGTTCAGAAGAGCCTCTCGTCATTGATGAGCAGGATGCAGTCCAGCGTCTTCACGGAATAGCCGATGCCTTTCTGGTGCATAATCGTCCCATCGTGAGACCCGTTGATGATTCAATCGTTCAAGTCGTCAACAAGAAATGTTTGATGCGTCGTCGCGCCCGCGGGTATGTGCCCACTCCCCTAGCTGTGGAACCAGGTTTTGACGCTGCTCAAAGGTTGTCTCCAATCCTGGCTGTCGGCGGACATCTCAAAAATACGGTTGCCGTGACCACTGGCGATCAAATTATCGTCAGTCAACACATCGGAGATCTTTCGACTCCTGAGGCCTCTACTCAATTTGAACGAACCATTGCTGATATGCTGACCTTGTTTCATCTCACACCACAAGCCATCGTCTGCGACAATCATCCTGACTATCGCTCAACAAAATTTGCTCATCAGTTTGGCCAGCGCCATCACATTCCCGTGCTTTCCTTCCAGCATCACCATACACATATTGCAGCCTGTATGGCCGAGCACAATTTAAAAGGTCCTGTTTTAGGAATAGCCTGGGATGGAGCCGGATATGGACAAGACAAAACGATATGGGGAGGAGAGTTTCTTCTTTGTGAGAATTCGGACTTCACCCGACTTGCTCAAATGAGGCCATTCAGACTTCCGGGTGGAGAGGTGTGCATGCGAGAACCACGTCGGATCGCGTTGGCCTTATTGTATGAAGTGTTCGGTGAGAACGTGTTTGAATGGGACCTTCAGCCACTTCAATCCTTAGAACCACCTATGACTCGAACGTTAGTTGCCTTATTGGGAAAAAAGATACATTGTCCAATTACGACCAGTATTGGAAGACTCTTTGATGGGGTGAGTGCGTTATTAGGTCTCTCACAAGTCGCAAACTTTGAGGGGGAAGCGGCCATGGCCCTTGAATTTTTAGCCGAAAGCGAAATGGGGGAAACGTATCCTCAACCCTATCGCATTCCCTTAGAACCTCAACCAGAATCCCAAGGGCACTGGGTGGCCGATTGGCAACCATTGATCTCCGCCATCGTTCGGGACATCTCAGAACAAAAAAAACCATCACAGATTGCACTCGGATTTCATCACGCACTTGCCATGTTGATTGCCAATGTTGCCGAACGCATACAGTGCCCTCAGATCGTCCTCTCCGGAGGCGTCTTTCAGAATTCCCTACTCCTCAAGCTTTCCGAATCCGAACTCACGAAACGCGGGTTCACGGCTTATTTCCCCCAGAAATTCCCTTGCAACGATGGAGGGCTTGCCTTAGGTCAAGCCATCACCACGATTACTTCCTTGAATCCAAGGCAACAAAACAGCCGACGATTATGTATATTCCCAAATGCTCAACATCGATGACACTTTCATTCAACTAATCAATGATCCCCGCCACAAGCGGACGGGGTATTAGAAGAGTGCCAACTGATGATTTGCGTATAACTTTTGGTAGGCATCCCCGAGTTATAGTTGAAAGTGGTGT
>QJYE01000297.1 GCA_003235785.1 Nitrospirota bacterium | reverse complement strand
CTGCTCTGCAACAGATGGTTCTTTTACGAGTTGCGCTATCCATTGGCGCTCTTCCTGGGTAAGAGTTTCTCGCTTTCGCTTGAGTTGGGTACTTCGTGCTGGTCGATAAGAGACTTCTCCCACCAGACCTTGATTTTGGACCAAGAGGCGGATGGTATCGGCCGGAATAGTCCAGAAATGAAACCGGTCAGTCAGACGAAGTGAAGGATCAGCGACTTCCAATAAGGAAAGAATATGATAGGCACAGTTTTCTTTAAAAAAGAAATAATCAAAATAGGCATTGCCTAACTCCCAGGCGTGCATGAGCAGTCGATCAATTTGTTTGGGAGAAAAATTGAGGCGATATTCCCAAATATCTCGATTCTCAATGTCTCGATATTCCTGCACTTTCAAATAATAGGGGATGGTTGAGAAAAAGCCCTTGTATCCTCCCAAAATGCCTTTATAGGCGTATTCAATGCCTGCATTGGGCGGCACCTCTGCCGCATAGTTGATCGTATAGGCGAGAATCCGTGTTTGTTCAGTTTGGCCTTTTGGATCAACTCGGAGAAACGTGTGTCCAAACATGGAAGCCGGGTTCCCCATATAGGCTGATGGAAAAATCATGGAAATATATTCGGCATCAAACTCATCAAGCCAATGATGAAAACGTTCACATAGGCTGGGCGGGAGTTTGGTCTCGTCAAACTTCAATTTTTCGTTAAGCCAGTGATAGCGGGCAACAAACGCGCATTGTGCAGGCTGTTGTGACCTGCCCACCAATGCATCGGAAAAAAAGAAGGTGAGGGTGGACTTTAATTCTGCTTCGGGATCAGTCTTTCCATTGTCGGCCAGGAAAAACCCTGGATCGTCCACTTCGCTGGTGTGACCACTAATGAAGTTTTCACGATAATGGAGTAAGAGGTGCCAATAGCGCTGCTCGTGGAGCTTGCCCCTGACAGCTTGCTCAATCAGTTCTTGAAGATAGGGTGGAGTCGCGCCTTGCGTGGTGGCTACAAAAAGATGGAAAGTACCAAGCCAAAGGCCAATAAGAAGGCGTATTACCACATGCGGGGAGAGATAGATGAGACAAGAAAAGGCTCCGGCCTTGTAAGCCGGAGCCTCATAGAATCTATTTGTTTGTGCTGGCTTGCGCCAAAACGATATGACCCGACATGGCTTCATGAATCGCCTTGACTACGGCCTTTGGAGATGTTTCTCCAGCTTGAACGAGGGTTGTATAATTCTCTTGTGTCATTGCAAAAAAATCCTGATGATTTTCTTTAGGAATGCCCATCAGTGTAGCCAATGACGTCAAATGCTCACCTTGGCCCTGCGCCATTTCCTGGGATAAGTTGTCGAAATTCAGAGCCGTAAATACATTGGCTTTTTCTGATGCAAAAATTTTTCCATCATTGGTGCATCCGGAAGTTCCCGAACTGATGGCAAAAGTTTGAAACCCGGTACCATTGGTGGTAGCCATCATGACCTGACCACCAATGCTTGTCTTTTGGCTAGATCCTTCCCACGCTAATCTCCCTAACCCGCAACCAGGACCATCGTTTGGGGGATTCCCCATCGCCATTCCCGACATTCCCATGACCACAAAAAATGCGAATACGAATACCCCTGGTTTTTTCACCATGCTGCCCTCCTCATTGTAAGTGGATAAGAAAAGTCTTT
>QJYE01000093.1 GCA_003235785.1 Nitrospirota bacterium | reverse complement strand
GTCAAGATTGTCTTTACTCATAATGAGGGAGAGAAAGTCGTTATGACCAAAGGAGGAACAAACCATGGCCTGGAAGATTGAATCCAAAATTGTCAGGAAAGTCGCGAGCATTGATGAGGACAGATCGGCCTTAGAGGCGGCGATCGTCATGACAAAAGAATTCATCGGAGCCATCGTTGTCAGGAATTCTTCTGGCATTGCCGGTATTTTTACGGAACGTGACCTTATGATGAGCGTAGTTGGGAAGAAGAAAGACCCCGAAAAGGTAAGGATCAGAGAGGTCATGTCACACAATTCGGCCACAGTCAGTCCGAATGATTCCGTCAGCGATTGTCTGGATCTGATGAAAAATCAGAGGTGTCGGCATCTTCTGGTCTTTACCGACAACGAGTTCGTTGGGATTGTTTCTCTCCGAGACCTGGTGGCCTTAATGATAGAGGAAAAGGAGGACCTTATTGAATCGCTCAATCGATATATCACCTCCTGATGAGATTTATTTTCCCTATGACGGCATATTCCTAATAAGGCTACCAAACGGTTTGGCGCTAGCCAGACTCCCAGCCACCTGGTGTTCCGTTCGGGTGTAACTCATCCTGCCCTTCGTTGTACGTTAGCTCAAGAACTATCACTTTCCATGAGGGATCATCTTACGTGGTGCCTTGAAGGTCTGAGCTTTCCCCATTTCATGAGAATTTCTTCGACTCTAGCTTCATCTTTTTTCAAAAAAACTTTTTCCCACTAGGAGATCCCTGCAACAAGACTGCAAGGAATGCAGGGGATGATCTACCTCTCACGTCCACTTACCCCCTTTGCAAAAGGGAGCGCCCTCCCTGCTAAACCTTTTACACCTTAGTACGCATCGGGGAATTGTCAGTTAAATATCCGTGTGACTCTAATGGCGTTAAGATAGCCTTGGAGCACGTCCCGTCTGGCCACGACTCCAACGAGCTTTCCCTCTTCATCGACCACAGGCATCCGAATCAAATGCTTGGCATCCAACGATTGAATGATGTCCATGGTTGGAGTCTCTGGTGACACGGTGACTGGATTCGGTGTCATCAGGTCACCCGCCTTGACTGATGCAAGGGACTTTTCCTCATTTAATGCTCTCAGCAAATCATACTCGCTGACAATTCCAAGGAGATGACGGTTTTGGTCAACAATCGGCACACTACCAAATCCCCCTTCGGTCATGGCTTGCGCTAACGTCTCCCCATCATCTTCTGGTCGATAGGCATACACGTCGTCTTCCATGTATTGTTCTGCTTTTAGAGTTTTAAAATCCCGCGCCCCAACAATATAATCGACTCGTCGCATGGGGTGAATCTCCTTGTTTCAGAAGGTTATTTGATGGATCATTCTCTCTTTCAAAGAGTAGTCAATGTCTATTCTGGTCTTTATCCTCAAGTATTTTTCCACACAACCCAAGCCAGGAGACCAAAAAATAGACATTCTGCCACTCCTTCTCCCCAGCTAGGAACTTGGTGTCTGAATAACCACGCTTTCAAACGCATGAATTCATTGTGATCCTTTTGCATAGCTTTTCCTCCTTCCGTTCATGTCACCGCTTCAAGTCCAGGGCGAATTCAGGGGATGATCTCAATTTCAAATCCCCCTCCCCCCTTATCCAAAGGGGGAACTCCAATTCGTATCGATACATGTGCTAATCATTCTTTGATTGTTCATGGTTATTGGCCCTAAAAACACAAAAGCCTCTCAGGCATACACTTGCCCGAAAGGCTTTCCCATCGATATATCCATGTAGGGCTACAAACCGGCGTCCTACCCCATGGCTACCTCAGTATGTTTGATCTAAAAATATACTGTGCTCTTTTCTGAAAAAAAAGTAAAGCCCCACCCTTCAGCACAAGACACTTTACGAATAGCATCTCCCTCAACAGTTGCGTGACTTGTTCATCTTCTTTCGTTTCTACCTTGATTCAATTTTCTGATTTGCCGAAAAGGTGTACAATGAAAAGAGAAGAAAGGGAGGGTGGTATATGGTTGCTTATAACCTTTTGGCCCCATCAATTCGGCAGGTTGAGCGTACGCTTGCCAGACAATCTCAATACCATACCCCACACATGTGGGACCATCGGTGGTGGATGCGTCTTCTCTTGGATTGGGGTACTCGCGATGACCAGTTCAAAGTCCAATTGTTTCGCTTTATTGATGTCCTCCCCGCCCTGAACACTGATGAGCAATTTGTCCGTCTTCTGCATGAGTATTTTCATGATGTGCGCTCACTCCCCGCCGCCCTGCGCTGGCTCCTGACACGCGGATTACAAAACCCCGTGATGGCCAGGGTTGGAACCAGGATCTTGCGGTACCAATTCTTAAAAATGGCCTATACGTTTATGGCCGGGCAATCCGTTGAGGACGCCCTCCCAACCCTCACCCATTTATGGAACCATCATTGTGCCTGTTCGATCGATTTGTTAGGGGAAGCCACGGTGAGTGAAATGGAGGCTACCAACTATCATCACCGTTGTCTTCAAACGTTAACCTATCTTCAGCACGCCACAGAAGCATGGGGCTCTCAACCCCTTTTAGAAAAAGACCACCTGGGCCCTCTCCCGCGAATCCAGCTTTCCATTAAACTTTCGGCCCTCTATTCTCAATTGGATCCCATTGACTTCCAATCCAGTTACGAAGGCATTGCCCCTCGCCTGCGATCCATTATTGAGAAAGCCCAAACCATTCCTGCGGCCATCACCTTTGACATGGAACAGGCCGAATTAGGACCACTTATTGTTGACGTATTCACACGGCTGTTTTCAGAGCCACCGTTCCAAGATTATCCTCATGCCAGCATTGCTCTCCAAGCCTACCTCACTCAGTCCGCGCAGACGCTCGATGCGCTGTTGGATTGGGGGAAAACACGAGACGCCCCATTTGGCATTCGATTAGTCAAAGGCGCGTATTGGGATTCAGAAGTCATCCGCTATCGACAACGAGGGTGGCCCGTTCCCGTCTATCTCAACAAACATGAGACTGACACGAACTATGAAGCCCTGGCCAAAACAATTTTGGAGAATTATTCTTTCATTCGACCAGCGTTTGGCTCTCATCATATTCCAACCCTCGCCTATGTTCAGGCATTGAGTGCACATCTCCATTTGCAGCAAGAAACGTGTGAATACAAAATGCTGTATGGGATGGCTGAACAGTTGCGGGAGTCGGTGGTCGAGCAAGGATTCCGTTTTAGGGTCTAAACCCCGATTGGAGAACTCCTTCCAGGCATGTCGTATCTGGTCCGCCGCTTATTGGAAAACACCGCGAATGAAAGCGTCATCCACGGTCAATATGAAACGTCCGAATCTCGGCCTGACGATCTGGTATTCCCGACCCCCAGGGACGATGAGAAACCTGCCCCCCCCTTCGCTGAAACTGGCGTATCCTCAATCCCAACAACCCAAGAAAGTTTTGCGAACGAACCCCATACAGATTTTTCTTATGAAGATAGCCACCACGTCATCTCTCGGGCGCTGGATCAGACCATGCCCCTCCTGGGACAAACCATTTCCTATGCCGTTGCCGCAAACGTCCCGTGCCATGGCCCACTATTGGTGTCCATCAATCCCAGTCAACCGGATCAGGTGATCGCCACATTTCCGACGGTCTCTCCTGACGACATCGACCCTCTTGTTCGAGATGCCCGGGCACACATGGCATCCTGGCGTCGTGTTCCGGCCCGGACTCGCGCGGACTTGTTATTTCGTACGGCCACATTGATGCGAAACCAACGCGCAGAGTTGGCAGCATGGGAAATTCTGGAGACAGGCAAACCCTGGCGTGAGGCCGATGCGGATGTGGCGGAAGCCATCGACTTTCTCGAATTTTATGGGCGTGACATGCGACGCCTGGGCCAACCCCAACGCCTGGGAACCGAACCTGGTGAGCTCAATCAGCGGGTCTATCTCCCACGAGGACTGGCTCTCGTGCTCCCTCCCTGGAATTTTTCCTTAGCCATCCCGACCGGACTCGTGTCCGCCGCATTGGTGAGTGGAAACATCGTATTGTTTAAACCCTCGGAACGCGCGCCAATGATGGGACATCACCTGAACCGCCTGCTCATTGAAGCTGGTCTCCCTGAAGGGGTTTTACATTTTCTTCCCGGAGGCCCGGACCTCGGCAAAGCATTGGTTCGACATCCCTCCATCCATCTGATCGCCTTTACCGGCTCTCAAGCTGTGGGGTTGAATATTCTTCAAGAGGCCAGCCAGGTCTCACCAGGCCAACAGCATATCAAACATGTGATTGCGGAAATGGGCGGAAAGAATGCCATCATTGTGGATGAGACGGCCGATTTGGATGAGGCCGTGAGTGGAGTGCTAGACAGTGCCACCGGCTATCAAGGCCAAAAATGCTCAGCTTGTTCTCGAGTCATTGTCCTGGATAGCGTCTATCACGTTTTCCTGGAACGTCTGAAACAGGCGGCCTCAAGCATTCCTGTCGGTCCCCCGACCCAGGCAAAAAACCGTATGGGACCACTCATTGATGATCGTGCGCTTGAGCGGGTTCGCCATTATGTGGAACTCGGGAAAAAAGATGGGAACTGCTTATTGGATCGACAGGTCATGGGACCAGGCTATTTCCAGGGACCGGTTATTCTGACAAATCTGCCGCCCGCGCACGCGGTCGTTCAAGAAGAAATATTTGGTCCGGTCATGGTGGTGTTCTCGGTCAAAACAATCCGTGAGGCGTTCAGACTTGCCAATGATTCTCCATTCGCCCTGACAGGAGGAATCTATTCACGCAGCCCTGCCAATCTTCAATTGGCTCGCGAACAATTGGAGGTCGGCAATCTCTACCTCAACCGACCCATCACAGGTTCATTGGTCGGACGACAACCGTTTGGCGGGCATCGGCTCTCTGGAATCGGCAAGAAAGCTGGTGGGCATGGATACCTTGAACAATTTATGGTGGAAAAGATCATCACGGAAAATACTCTCCGTCGAGGGTTTGCTCCTACCTCATAAGACTCACTGGCGATCAGGGGCACTGATTAGTGCGGCCTCTTCCCCAGTCTTCCGCGACATTTCAAACTGAATTGTAAGGCCTGAAGGATGTCGCCGCATTCCTAAAACACACAAGAAACCAACAACTTAATAAGAGATCCCTGACATACGTCACAGGACACATTTCTGGATCACAAGAATGAAAATAGCGATGGCATAAATCGCACCAGATGCGGGCCACAATGAGCAAAAAACAATTAGTACTAATGATTCACTTCCTCCTGATGACAACCAATTGACATTCTCAAAGTAGAGGCATAACATTTCAATTGAATGAGTTGTATGGTCCTGGGACTTATGAAAGGTATCAGCCTTTTCAAGTTCCAGATTCAAACAAGAGGGGGTTTCCTATGAACTACCTCAGTCCACCAAAAAAGTGAGTCCCCTGGCGAGCGCAGGCATGAACTCCTCGTCGAGGCGGGTACAGAAAAGTTGCCTGGAAGGATGTCTCAGTGAAACACCGTAATGCCCGTAGGCATGCAAAAGGTCGGAGAGACCACAAGGCTTTCAGGAGACTTCCAAAGAGAGCAAGAAATATGTGGATC
>QJYE01000321.1 GCA_003235785.1 Nitrospirota bacterium | reverse complement strand
ATCAGCTCACACACCTGATCAACGGGAGTTTCATGAGTTATAAAAATATTGGGGATTACGGCATTATTGGAGACTTGCACACCGTTGCGTTGGTGGGAACGGATGGTTCCATCGACTGGTGTTGTCTTCCCCGATTTGATTCTCCAAGCGTCTTCGGTGCCATCCTCGACGACAAAATTGGTGGACATTTTAAAATTGCGCCCGTGCAAGCGGGCAACACCCGGCAAATGTATTTGCCGGAAACGAATATTCTCTTGACTCGTTTTCTTCAACATGATGGCGTAGGAGAACTCACTGATTTCATGCCGGTGGAATCGGATGAAGCCGGTTACCGCCCTCGCCGTCATCAAATCATTCGTATGCTCTCAGTGGTCCGCGGGACCGTGACCTTTCGCCTGGAATGTTCACCCGGGTTTAATTTTGGACGAGATGCCCATGAGATCGACGTCCGCCCCAAAGGCGTGATTTTTCAATCCGGTGATCAATCTGTGGGCTTGGTCAGTCCTATTCCGCTTCAAACGCGCGAAGGTATGGCCTTTCAGGAATTCACCCTCCATCAGGGCGAGAGCCTGACGTTCTTTTTAGAATATTTGGAAACGAGGAATGGCACCCCTCTCCTTTCAACCCCGGAATCTGGTGAAGAAGCCTTTCGTAATACTTCTGCCTTTTGGCAACGCTGGCTTTCACAATGCCAATATGATGGGCGCTGGCGAGAAGTCGTCCACCGCTCGGCCTTAACACTGAAGTTACTCACCTACGCACCGACCGGTGCCATCGTCGCGGCCCCCACGACGAGTTTGCCGGAACATATTGGCGGACCACGCAACTGGGATTATCGCTATACCTGGATTCGCGATTCGGCCTTCGCCCTCTATGGCCTCTTGCGCTTGGGGTTTACGGTTGAAGCCGGTCGTTTCATGGAATGGATTAACGCACGCTGCCACGACCTGAACCCTGATGGGTCTATTCAACTCATGTACGGCATCGATGGCCGTCGCGATTTAGAGGAACAAGAGCTCCCACATCTGGATGGACACCGCAGCTCGCGCCCCGTCCGCATCGGGAATGGGGCCGCTTCGCAATTGCAAATGGATATGTATGGCGCCTTGATGGACGCCGTGTATTTGTACAATAAGCATGGCGCCTCGATTTCCTATGATCTGTGGGTCAATCTGTGTCGGCTGTTGGATTTTGTCTGTAAAAACTGGGAACAACCCGACGAGGGAATTTGGGAAGTTCGCGGCGGCCGCCAACATTTTGTCTATTCCAAGGTCATGTGTTGGGTGGCCCTGGATCGCGGGATTCGTTTAGCCGACAAACGCGGCTTCCCCGGCAACCGTGCCCGTTGGATGACCGAACGCGACAGGATTTACCGGCAAATCATGGAACGGGGGTGGAACCCGAAAATCGGGGCCTTCGTTCAAGCCTATGATAGCGAAGCCTTAGATGCCGCCAATCTCATCATGCCACTCGTCTTCTTTGTCTCTCCCACTGATCCACGCATGCTCTCGACCCTCGATCGCACGTTGGAGCAATTGGCCTTAGGCAGCTTGGTCTATCGCTACGATACCAACACGGCCGCCGCCGATGGCGTGGAGGGCGAGGAAGGCACCTTCAGCATGTGTACCTTTTGGTTAGTCGAGGCCCTCACGAAAGCTGGTCGCTTGACTGAGGCGCGACTGATTT
>QJYE01000001.1 GCA_003235785.1 Nitrospirota bacterium | reverse complement strand
ATGAGAGTCGGCCATGGCCATTGAAAAGAAGGAAAACTGGTAGAGGCAGCACAAGTGGGAAGGAAGGGAAAGCCAGACAGGCAGGCTTACTGAATCGCTTTCTGATACTCCCGCAAGCGGCGCTCTTCATCTAAACGTTGCCGGAGTTTTTTGGCCCAATAGTCAAAGATTTCCAACACAGGACCCAAGGAGTCTTTGTCCGGTGTCAGAAGCACCTTGGAACTCATCCGCTTTTCAACGTAGGCAACCAGGCGTTCCTGGCTCTCGGCATCCAACAATTCAGCTTCAATGGCCGCCTCCCCTTCCAGAGCATTCATTCCGGAAATCTTTTCAGAAGCCTGGATCAAAAGATCATTAGCCAACGGAAGCAACGGGCCGGGCGAGGCCAGCTTGGGGTGTTCCAACATCACGTCTGTCAATGCCGCCCGAAGGCGCAAGACTCCCGGACCAGGTTCTTTCACGATCGCATAGCCTCCGGCCAAAGCCTGGATCATGCTCTCCTGAAACCCGAGGGCCAATCTCCAGACCGTCAAGCTATCAAGCCCGCCATAGGCAGAATCGGGGTGCGGCCAGATGACGAGGGGATCCAGAATGATTTTCGTGTATCCTTTGAAATTGACACCAGGCTTCCTATAGCTCCATGCACCACTGTCATCCGGCGAGGGACGAAGCCCGGTGTAATTATTCAAAAACCCCGAAAAGTCTAACGACCCGGTTTCTGTAGCGCAGCCGTGGAAGCTGAGCACGACACACAAAAGAAAACTTAGTCTGTGGGATAGGCAAAAAGTCATCACAACCATATCATCAAATTTACGTTGCGTGATACAGTTCAGGAGTATATCCAGTCATTTCGCGAAAAACCATAGAAGGTTTCATTCCTAAAGGAGGAGGGCAATCATGAAAGAATGGCTGTTGGTCAGTGTAGCGATTTTTATTCTGTCTGGATGTGCCACAGTGAAGTACGTCAAAGCTGGCGCCACAGAAGCAGATCTTGAGGCCGATAAGGTCGATTGCCATAATCAAATACTCATGTCGCCAACCGGGATGGCACTCTCGCGTGGACCAATGGGAAGACCAGCCGTTGGCCAAGGCATCGCGAATCAATCTGCCAGTCAACAGGCACGACGCGAGGTTGAGCAATGCTTGGAATCAAAAGGATGGGTTTTGGAAACGGAGGGGAAATAAATGGCCAACAACGATTCGCAGCGAACCACCTCTTCGCTCATGCCCATTGGGTCAACATGTTCACCATGAGTGGAAATGGATTCCAGATTGACTCATGAAGTGTACCCGGCTTTAACAGTTGGCCCAATATTTATGGGAACCTTTGGGGTGACCTCACGAGGATGGGTTGGAGAGATGGTGAGCGCTCTCTGCTGATGAAACTTTTTAAACGATAGGATTTTGAGTGGAAGGAAGCACCCCCCACCCTTCTGTTTCGGGTAGAGAGTGCATCCAGCTTGCGGATCAGGAAATTACAGGAACGCTTTCACAAACAATGGGGTAATCCAGCCTGCCGGGCATCAGCTTCTTTTAATGGCGACGTCCATCGCCTCAATAACCTCATCCAAGCGTTTGATAACGGTATTCTGTTGATCAAAGACCCGTTCAGCAGTCGGCTCCATCGCATACAATCCCTCTTTGCTTAAATCGGATTTCAGGTACTGTCTGGTGTCCTTGAGGTCCGTGATGAAAGGAGTCCATTCCTTCTTCAGCTCGGCAATCTTCCGCTGGATACCAGAATAGGTGGCTTCCGTGGCCGACCGCCGTTCCGCAGCACGCTGACGTGATTCTTCGTTTTGCAATTGTTTGAGACTTTCATCCCAGGCCATGAATTGATCCTTCACGACCGTCTCAGTGGCAGCCCGTTGTTGCCGGGCTTCGTCGACCTTGGCTTCAAGAATGCCAAGTTCATGAGTAAAGCTTTGATATTGCGGAGACAGGTCGGCTTGAGGTTTTGCCATCATCTCCTTCAGCGCCCCAACGGTTTTCTCAACCTGTCCCCTGAGAGACACGGCTTCGTTCCGTAAACCGTCAAGGCCGACGGCAATACTGGGCGGGAGCGAGGCAGTCGTACTGCATCCAACCGAAAGCATCGGGAGAACAATCCCCAACACCATGCTGGCCAGGATGGAATTCCATGAAGGCACATTGTTTCCCTTGTTGAACATTTCACACTCCTTCTTGACATTTGAAAATTAGGAAATTACTCCGGCCCGAACGAGCCCACTCAGATGAGAAAAAATTGTAGCGTATGGGATTGGCCCAACTCAAGAATTCAAACGGCTCCGATTCTCTTAGCCTGAAACACACCTCCTCACCTGCTGGACATATAACCGGGCTCTCGAAATAATCTTGAGCCCTCCTGGGGCTTTTTGTCTGAAGCTCATTTGGCACACGATGGCTAATGAATACTATGCGTGGGCCTGTTGAATAATTCATGAAAATAGCCCATTTAGGCGCTAGAAAAATTCCGGTATCAGTAGCGAACGGGAATGGTCAAAAAATTCATCCAGCAAGGCCACAGCCCTTTTGACGCGCGGAGCGTACTTCCAGTACGTGAGCACGGCAAAATGGCGAGAACGCCGCTGGTGGCTTTTTTCAACATTCCCATGCGTGTCACGTTCTCTCTGATTCGTCATCCTCGCCATGCGTCAGCGAATACAGATCCCTCCTGCGTCATACCTGCGTGGTTGTGGCAGGTATCTATCTGAAAAAGCCCAAGATGGATGCCCGATAACCAATGTCGGACATGCCGGAGGGGGGAGGGGGTTCCCGATGCCGGAGGTCGGGCATGACGCCAATGGGGATGAATTTCCGATAACAGCTCTTGGGAAAACCCACAATAAAGTTGGATGCTAGAATAAATGATCCCCGCAGCAAGACTGCGGGGTATTCAGAGGTACAAAGAATTTGAAAATCCCCCTACCCCCCTTTTCCAAAGGGGGAACCTAACCGGTAACCCCGTAGCAAGCTACGAGGAATAACAAGTTTAAGGAAGTCATCCTTCACCAAGGGCGAAGGATCTATGCCCGGGTGGCGCGCGCATGCTCGTTCAAAAATGAAGTAAAAAATTTACTTCTTCATAAACAATAACGCCCGACTGCTTTTCATTTTCATTTCGGAACCAGGAACATCAAGTCGGCGCGGCCGAGACATCCGCTGCAACCACTTGTTCACGAAAGATCCACTTCTCCTCTTCCCCTTTTGCAAGGTGAAACTGGACGAGGGAGACATGACAATCTCATAAAATTCCTATTCATTACCCCAATAAATCCAGGCTCAAGCCAAAGATGATGGTGGAATCAGTTGTTTTCCGGTCATCGGCGGGCTTGGAGTTGTACCGCAGATTGTATTCGAAACGAATGGACAGGTCTTTGTAGATAGTGACACTGCCCCCCTGATTGGCATTCAGCCGTACCGCATTATCCCGCCCGATATCCCGCGTGCCGGTATGATTATGCCATAGCTTTAAATCGCCGCCCAGAAATTCCAAATCCCACCGAGCTTGCCATGAGAAAGCAGGAATGATAGTGGCTGGTTCAGACCTAAAGTTTTGATACACCGCCGTCGGGCCAGCGGCGACAGTTAAGAAATTGGCCCGGCGATCCAGGATATCGTAGCCAGCCCCGATGATGGTGGTGCTACGAAGGGTAAGGTCTTGAAATTTGTCGTATTCCAGGAAATTAATGAACGGGATATAAGCTCGTTTGCTAAGAAAATAATCCCAACGAGTGTTTAAATTGGCATTTTGCGCGGTGATTTCCCCATCGGCCTTACCGCGATTCGCCCGCCCATCCAGAATAATGCGATGCCAGCCTTTGTTCACGGTCAACGTCCCCGAGGCATTGATGGTTTCGGTGGACGTGTTCCCCGAGGTCACGCTCCCCCCAAGCCCAATGTTCCCCCGGTAGGACAGTTCAAACAGATTAATCGTTTTGACTTTGTCCAGTTGAATCGGGCCACCCGGATCAAGCCGGAACAGGATCAGGCGATCACCATCCCGAACCCCCACGCCATCCGGAACAATGGCCCCATCATGAAACGACACCCATAAAGGTTTGTCAGAGGTCAACCCGTCGACATCATCCCAGTCGATTTTGATGACGTCGGCGTAAGCTGTATCCACGGTCAGGACCGTATCTTCCATGGTAATAATATCCCCACTCACGCGGTCACCGTTCTTGAGCAAGATGACATCCACAGCATGAACCACCATGGGGCCCCACAAAGACCATGCGAGGAAGGCGAGACTCAGCTTTGCCCAAGCGGAGCCAAATGGTACATGGGAATTAAGGCGGATCATTAAGAACCAACGACATACGCGACTGATGATATAGGCCAAGCGGATCATAAGAATGCGACACAGTATAGATTCCCGTTCTCGTAGGGTAAAGTTCACGACATTGTTCATCGGGAATCCCATTCCCCTCCGTCATGCCCGACATTGGTTATCGGAAATCTATCTTGGGTTATTTTCAGATGGATCCCCGCCACAAACTGCGGGGATGACGAAAGGAAGAGATGGATTTTCGCCCCTGCCAAGGACTACTGGAGCAGGCTCAACGACCTGCAGTGATGATGAGGAGACGTTGTCATGCTCGACCTCCGTCAACTGACTTGTCATCCTGATCCATTCGACTTCGCTCAGGACAAGGGCCCACGAAGGATCGGTGCCCAGCTTGCCGGTGTCCGGAAGGAACCAGATTCTTCTCGGAGAGATCCCTGCCAACGACCTGCAGGGATGACGAGGGAATGGATCCGTGCTAACGGTTTATGGGGATGACGAAAGATTATTTTCCATCAGCTTTGCTAAGCTAGCATGCCTCACATGGTTGCCTCTTCTTCGGAGGTTATCCTATGGGGTTACTTGTACCACTCATTAACAGATGCTTCCTTGCATAAAAGGATTATTGTTGGCCTCTCCAAGTACATTCATATGCTGTTTGATGGTGGGAGTGATCCTGAGTTTCATGGCGAGCCATCAGGTGCATGCCGAAGATATTAAAAAGCTAGCCGAGCAAGTACAAAACCCTGTCTCCGATCTAGTGCGGGTGGGGTTTACCAATGGGACGTTTTTCGGGGCCGGGGCCAATAACCATCTCTTTAATATCTTCAATCTTCAGCTCGACACCACAAGAAGATTTGGCGACTGGGCCCTCCTCAATCGACTCACCATTCCCATCCCATATCTTCCGGCCAATGCCATAATAGATAAAACAGGAAGTATGACCGGGTTAGGAGATATTGCCTATACGGGATTTCTGGCCCGTGACGAATCCAAGCGACGGTTCAAAATGATTGGTGGCATTGGACCAACCTTTGTGTTCAATTCTGCCACGGATGATCGCCTGGGACTGGGGAAATGGAGTGTCGGCCCCACACTCGCAATGGTCAGCGTCCAAGATCCCTGGGTGGTCGGTGCGGTCGTCAGTAATCTTTGGTCGTTTGCGGGTGATAGCCAACGCCCCAATGTCAATCTGTTTTTGATCCAACCTTTCCTGAATTACAATTTTACCAATGGCTGGTATCTGACCTCGAATCCACGAATCACCGCGAACTGGAAAGCCGAGGACAGACGAAATCGCTGGACGGTGCCCATTGGCGGCGGAGTCGGGAAAGTGATGTTC
>QJYE01000434.1 GCA_003235785.1 Nitrospirota bacterium | reverse complement strand
AATTGCAAAAAAGTATAATATTTACAGATAGTTATGTTTAAGATAAAATCTAGAAATGTAACTGTGTAATTAATAATTGATACACTTATGTAAATAAAGTGTATCAAGTGTTACACCATAAAACGTATGAAGTTTTTCGAAAGGATGAGAGGTTTATTGAATTCCGAGGCGATGAAGACGGCGATAAAGCGTGACGCGGCTAATACCAAGAAGCTTTGCGGCAGCAGATCGATTACCGCCGGTTTTCTCCAAGGCATCAAGGATTTGAGCGTCCTGCTGGGGTACAGGCGCATTTTTCCCTTTAGTATGAAGAGGGACGTCCTTTTGCTCTATAATTTCTGGAGGAAAATCGTATACCTGTAACGTATTGTCACGACAACGGATGACGGCAAACTCGATCGCATGCTGAAGTTCGCGAACATTGCCAGGCCAAGGGTACCCCATGAGCAGTCGGATAGCTTGATGACTGATCATTTCCACAGGGCGGCCGGTCGTGGCTCGACATTGGCCCAAAAAGGCACTGGATAAGAGTGGAATATCTTCCCGGCGCTCCCGCAGAGGAGGAAGAAGCACTCGACCCACTCTAATCCGATAGAACAAGTCAGCTCGAAACCGTTCTGCTTTGACATCTTTTGCCAAATTATGATGGGTGGCGGCAATTACCCGGACATTGATCTTTCGAAATTTCGATTCTCCCAGACGTGTAATTTCACGCTCCTGGAGCACACGAAGCAAATTCGTTTGAATGGAGAGAGGAATATCGCCGATTTCGTCTAAAAACAGCGTTCCACCTTCCGCAGCCTCAAAGAGCCCTTCCTGGTCCGTCACCGCTCCTGTAAACGCACCCCGCTTGTGACCAAATAATTGACTCCCGACAAGGGACTCGGTCAACCCGGCACAATTCACGCCGATAAATGGCCCATTCTGACGATGGCTGGAGCGATGAATGGCCCGGGCGACCAATTCCTTTCCTGTGCCGGTTTCTCCTTCGATTAATACGGTGGAATCAACTCTGGCCAATTCCTGTATTTGGCGGAAAACGACTTGCATTTCCGGACTTTTCCCGATTAAATCTTGGAACTTTCCCGTTTCCCCCAGTAAGCGCCGAAGATCTTCCACTTCGGAGGTGTCATACAAATACAAAATTTTTTGATGAGAATCCCTCGGGTCCTCACGAACATCAACTTTGACCCAGCAAATTCGTCCTCCTGAAATAGGAGGCATCCGGACTTTGATGCTTTCGCGTAAATGGGGTGGACGATCGAACATGCTCTTTAATAGGCTGATGTTTTCAGGGTCTTCAAAGAGCTCTTCCCAACAATGTCCCAGAAAACGTTCCGGAGGTCTGGGGGAGATTTGTTGCATACCACGGCTCAGAAAAATAATGTTTCCGTCTTGATTGATCAGGACCATCCCAATATTTAATTGATTCATGATGGCCTGAAGATCGTCATGACTTCGTTGAAGTTCCCCGATCACCTTTTCCAGCCGTTGCTCAGCTTCTTTTCGTTGACCAATCTCCTGCTGTAACGCCTGATTGGCCTTCACGAGTTCATCGGTACGTAACTGGACTCGCTCCTCCAAGTTATCATGTGCTTTTCTCAGCTCGACTTCTGCTTTTTTTAATTCCGAAATATCCCTGGTAAAGCTGGCGAGACCTGTTGGTTGATTACGTTCTTCCGTCAAAAGTGAGAGGGAAACCAACACGGGAGTCACCTTCCCGGACTTTGATTGCCGGGAACCGGAAACATTTCGAACTAATTGACCCTGTTGGCATCGCCTTCTCTGTTCCTGGGCCAGCGCCCGGCCTTCAGGAGGAATCAACGTCATAATGGATTGCCCAATTAACTCACTCGCCGTCCATTCATAGACTCGTTCGGCTTCAGGATTAACCGCCACAATGTTCCCATGAAGGTCTTCGATGATAATGGGATCCGTGGCATCCATATACACTTTGGATAATTTGCGCAGCTCTTCAGTAGACCGCTTCCCATCTATATGAATTCTAAGCATTTCAGCCAGGGAGTTAATGAGATTCCGTTCTTCGGCGAGAAATGGCCCGTCCACTGCCTGGGGTTTTTCTTCCAGGTACACCACTTCAATGAGACCAGACGCTCCTCCCTGACACATAAATTGAGCGCGTTGGGCCCACGGCGTTAATTTGAAATTTGGCGTGGCAATCGTGAACTGATCAAAACTTATTCGAGCAGCCGTGATTTCCGGGTACTGCCAGGATGGAGGAAGCAACGCAACGAATTTTTCCAGTAATTTCTCGATGGACTCCTCTTCTTGAAAAAGACGAGCCGTTGCATGGAGGGCCGTGAGCTCCTTCACTCGCTCACCTAAATGATGAAGAGTTTGTTGAAGCTGATCTGCCGTCTCCAGGGTTGTATCGACATCACGCGTTTGGGCAGAAACCCGATCTTGAGCGGGAGGGAGGGAATCGTCAGGTGTTAAGGGATGAGTCATTCGGATGTTTATTATGGCGACCCGACCTGGTTTTTTGCAATTCCAGAACTCCTACAGCCTTTTCCTATGAAAAAATTATCGGGTAAACTTTCACCATTACCGTTTCCAATAAAGAAGAAAACCGTCCCGACGTTTTGGAATTGCCATGAAGTCCGTGTAGAATTTCGTGAATGAATCAAAGGAATCCAGCACCCTCGAATAAATTTTTACCGGAATAAGGTATGAGTGGAATACGAGTACTCGTCGGAACACGCAAAGGTGCATTCGTGCTGACGTCGGACGGGAGGCGTAACCGGTGGGATGTGAGCCGTCCAAGCTTTGGAGGCTGGGAGCTTTATCACGTTAAAGGCTCACCCGCCGATCCGAATCGTTTGTATGCCTCACAGTCCAGCAGTTGGTTCGGACAAATCATCCAACGTTCAGATGATGGCGGCAAAACCTGGTATCAACCCGGAACACCGCCTGGCGAGCCAACCACGGCTCCAGACGGCACCCCTAAGGGAGAGAGCAACAAATTTGTCTACGACAGCTCCCCGGAAACGGGGAAACCCCTCACGAATCATCAGTGGTACGACGGATCTCAGCGCCCCTGGGAATTCAAACGCGTGTGGCACCTCGAACCGTCGCTGAACGATCCGGACATCGTGTATGCCGGTGTTGAGGATGCGGCGTTATTCCGGTCAACCGATGGTGGGCAGACGTGGCAGGAGCTTCCAGGTCTGCGCAGTGCGAAAGGGCACCTTTGGCAACCGGGAGCCGGCGGGATGTGTCTGCACACCATCCTGCTGGACCACCATGACGCTGAACGAATCTTCGTAGCCATTTCAGCAGCAGGGACTTTCCGAACCCATGACGGCGGCAAGACATGGCAGCCCATGAATCGAGGGTTGAAATCCCTCTATGAATTGCCGGATCCCAATGCGGAAGTCGGCCACTGTGTGCACTGCATCACGATGCACTCATCTCGCCCGAACGTACTCTTCATGCAAAAGCATTGGGATGTCATGCGTAGTGATGACGCGGGTGAGTCGTAGTACGAAATCAGCGGAGACCTGCCATCAGACTTTGGCTTTCCCATTGCGGTCCATGCGCATGAACCGGAAACCATTTATGTGATTCCTATCAAGAGCGATTCCGAGCATTATCCGCCAGACGGAAAGCTGCGAGTCTATCGTAGCCGAACAGGCGGGAACGAGTGGGAGCCGCTGACAAAAGGGCTGCCGCAACAAGACTGCTATATCAATGTGTTACGAGACGCCATGGCCATCGATTCACTCGATCCGTGCGGCTTGTATTTCGGAACCACCGGCGGACAAGTGTATGCCTCAGCCAATTCGGGAGACAGCTGGACACCCATCGTGAGGGATCTGCCACCGGTGCTATCGGTTGAAGTCCAGACAATCCCATGATCATGATTCGAGTCATGCTACCGTCTCATTTGCAGACGTTAGCACGGATAGATGGCGAGGTGACTCTTCAGGTGGAAAATCCGGTGTCACAGCGAACCGTTCTCGACGCCCTAGAGACCAGATACCCCATGTTGAAGGGAACAATCCGCGACCAAGTTACCCAGAAGCGACGCCCGTTTATCAGATTTTTCGCCAGTGAACAGGATCTGTCACATGAAGATCCAAGTACCCCGCTACCTGAGGCAGTGCTCTCACGCACAGAGCCTTTCTTGATCGTCGGAGCCATGGCAGGCGGTTAAGACTGGAGACCACACCCGCAGTTCGCCTGAACGTCCCTCTTGGCGGGATATTTTGAGCCCAGGCTTGGATGTTGTGGACCCTATGGACGAACCACCACGTCCACAGAGACAGGTAGGCTGTCAGCGCCTTTGATGTCAGTCACGCGAAGCGTGAATCGGAAGGTTCGTTCTTCGGCCACAAATGGAGCCAAAAATTTGGCTTGAGCAGAGTACGGATCCAGCAGCGGAATTTTACTCCCGCGCACTTGCGACCAATGGTACTGGAGTGACCCCCCGTCCGGATCATAGCTCCCCAACCCATTTAAGGTGACTCGTGCTCCAGCTATGACCGACTGTGGTTTCCCAGCATCCGACACAGGAGGTTGATTGGGCTCCTCGTTAATTTCAACGAGGATTTCAAGGGTCGCTACTTGATCTCGGTTCTTCACCGTGAGCACTGTTGCTCCGTTTCCTTCCAGACGAAGGACGCCATCCTGGTTGACCGTGATAACCGATTCGTTACCTGAAAGATAGGTAGTTCCCGTGTTGTGCTGGCGAATAGCACGTGTGATCCCGTCTGAAAATTCGCCCGTCACAGGTAACTTAAAAGTGGTTCCCAACGAGTCTAACTGGTCATACACCCGAACCCCTCCGGCCCGCCCGAATCGAAGCGGTTTATCCGTTTGAAAATCGATGCTCAATAGCTGAGCATCCGGTTCGATACTGATCAGGACTTCATCAAAGATAGCCAAGGCTTGATGCTTCGATTGCCTTCCGCCTTGTTCTGCCACCGCAAGCAGTCGATACCTCCCGATTGCCTCCTGGGGTACCAAAATATGACCGCCAAAGGGAGGGATACTTTTTCCCGTCGCGACAAGGACGAGCTTTTCCTCGACCAATGCCTTCAGCATGTCTTCATCTTCCCCATACCAATAGTAATGGACTTTGGTCACGCCGGGAAGATTCTGTAAGTCCAGGGCAACCGACATGTGTTGCCCAGACTGATACACGCTGGATGCTTGAGGCTCATGGATCGAGAACGACCAAGCTACCTGAGATCCACACAGGAGAAGGAAAGCAAGAACAGTCAAGATCCTATATGCTTGTAAAGTAACCCGTCGATACATCTACTTCCCTCTCAGGCCAAACATAACTACAAAACAGTTGTATTATACCTACTTACTTCGGAAAATGGCGAAGAGATTCCTCATGATCCATTCTGATTTGCTCTTTGTCGACATTTCCCTTGATTTGATAGAGGTAGGAAGGTAAAAAGGCCATGCTCTATAGCTTTACAACAGAACTTGTTCCATGAATGTCCTCCTCCATGTGGCAGGTTTGAACCTTGAAGTTACAGAGTGACTGTGCCCCTATACCAACTATGCCCCTCCTGTTATGCGTGTCCTGCATCCCCCTCTTTCCCACTCTGTGCTTTTCGTCCACCTTATTCGAAAAGAGATGAACTCAGGAAGTTTC
>QJYE01000034.1 GCA_003235785.1 Nitrospirota bacterium | reverse complement strand
TAAACCCGGCTCTCACCAATCACCCTATGATGGGCACAGATCCTGAGGGCTATTCGAAGAACCGCAAATCTCGCAATCTCTCAAAACCAGTTCCTACATGTTGAATCACCCGCATAATATTATCGCAATTGTGTATGACTTTGATCATACGTTGAGTCCGCATTACATGCAGGACCATACGATTCTCCGCCATGCGGGAATTGAACCCAAAGATTTCTGGCCAAGCTGCACGGCCTTAATAAAGGAAAAGGGGTACGACCAAGAACTGGCCTATATGAAGCGCATGCTGGAAGTCGAGGCCATTCGTGCCCTGTCCAATAAGGACTTACAACAGATGGGTGGCGACCTCACCTTCTTTCCTGGTGTACCGGCCTGTTTTGAAGAACTCAATGCCTTATTCAGTCCACAGGAATATGAAGAGCTGGGTATCCGGCTGGAGCATTACGTGGTGAGTTCAGGCCTCAAAGCTATTTTGGATGGAAGTCAGATTGCCAACTACGTCAAAGCCATTTTCGGCTGTGAATTTGACGAAGACGACGGGCACATCAGTTTTCCCAAACGGACAATCAGCCATACGCAGAAAACTCAATTTTTATTCCGCGTGAATAAAGGGTTGCTGGATATGGACCAGGATGTCAATGATCATATGCCTGAAGAAGCGCGCCGGGTCCCGTTTCGACATATGATTTATGTGGGCGATGGACCGACCGATGTTCCCTGTTTTACCCTCATGAAGAAAAATGGCGGGTTTGCCGTCGCCGTCTATAACGCAGCGGATAATACCCGTCGGTCATTCGAAAAATGTTATCAGCTCGCCCATCATGCCGACCGGGTCCATTTCATGGCACCTGCGGATTATCGCGAAGGCAGCCATCTGCGACTGATCCTTGAGCAACATATCAAAGAAATTGCGAACGGCGTGTTAGAAGAACGACGCCAAGGAACTGAAAAAAGTCGCGTACCCGCGCCGACGCCATAAGGTCCTCTCCTCAAAAAATTTCAGGCACGTCGTCTCAGTCGGCCAGATCTCTGCATTGCACAACACTTTTCCCCTCTAGTAAGGTATGAGATATGGCATTACATTCCAACGGCCTCTCATCAGGAGGTGCCTCATGCGTCCTCTAATTTCTCCGCTTCCCCTCAGACGTATTGGCTGGGTGCTACTTCTTTTTTGCCTTCTCGCCGGTCCCTCCTGGGCTGGTGATCCTTTTGGCAATACCACCCAGACGCCCAACAACAATGCGCCCAAAGATATGGCCTTCGATCAGGTCAACTGGAACCGCCCTCAAGGCGTGTTTTCATGGATCACCATGGCTCGTGGCTATGAAACGCCGTGGGATTCCATTGGTCGGCCTGGCTGGATGACCATTGAAGATGCGTATGTCAAACCTGTTGACCCAGGGATCTCAGAATTTTCCGCAGAGACCGACCTGTTTTATATCGTCTTTGAAGGACAACCCTTAGATGCCCCTGGCCAATTTGCGGCGGCCTGGTATGAAATGCAAGAAGGGCAGGTCACGTCAAATATTCCGATAAACAAAGATGTGATTGAACTGGAAATGAATCAACGATTTGGATATTTTGAAATTTACCAACCGAAAGAAGGCTGGAAGCCTGGCCAGTACCAAGTCAAAATCTACTACGGCTCCCCCGGGCAGGAACTCCACGCCGCCAACATCATCGGCACCATGCAATTCACAATCAAATAAATCGCGTGAGATTTACAACTGAGCCGCATTCTCCCAAGCAAGATTCAATACAAGAAGGCGCAGAAAGCCTTTCTCTCGTCCACAGTGCTAATAAGAAACAATTACCGTGAAGGATTGGGTTCTGGCGCCTGCGAGAGAGGCTGAGAATCTGAAGGGCGGCGGGAGCGGAGGATTTCCTCGAGGGTGAGTAAGGCATCACGGCCGGAGTTGGTTTCGAAGCCTTTGGACAGACTGGTGTCGGCGTAGGCGTGGCCTTGTTGTTGGGTCGCACTTTGGCTGAGACTTCCTGACCAGGGGCGTGGATCCGTCGAACCATGCTTTCGACCCCAAGCCGCCAGACAAGCCTTGGCAATGATCTTGTTGAGTGGGGCTGGGTTGTAGAGCATTTTTTTGATATTCCAGGGCGTAAGACTCAGGGGATTGTAGCCGTTCGACAGATAGCCCTCTGAAAGCAGGCGGGCTTCCAGATCGGTATTCGGTTGAATTCCTAAGAAAAACATCAAGGGGAAAACCCGATCTTCACCTAAGATGGAAGCCACCATTTTATACGACTCCACACTTTGCAACAGAGAATCTTCGGTTTCATCCGGGGAATTCAATGAATAATTGAGAATCACCCGCCCATTAAACCCGGCTTCTTTGAGATGACGGCATCCGTCATAGAGATGTTCCAGCTTGAATCCCATGTGCATGCTATTAAGCACTTTTTGGGATCCCGCGGTCACCGCCACTTCCAAATCTCCCACGCCGGATTGCACCATCAGTTTAGCCATTGAGGCATTAATGAGTGAGGTTCGGATATAGCCCGACCATTCAATGTCGAGTTTCTCTGAAATAATCCGTTCTAAAATCTCGGTGCATTGCGGATACGCCTCTTTCCCTGTGATAAATTGCGCGTCCGTAAACCAGAACCGCCGGGCGCCCCATTGGTGGTAATACTGTGCGATATCCTGCACGACATTTTCCGCCGGGCGATACCGAACACGTTTTCCTTCAATATAGGGATAGAGGCAAAAGGCACAGTCATAGGGGCAGCCGCGTTTGCTTTGCACGCCAATACATTCTCCGATGTATTCCCGATATTGCGGAAAGATCGAGGTCAGATAAGGAATGTCGACCGACAAGGAATCCAACAAGGCCGGAGTCGGTTTTGTCCCTTTGGTGACGCGCCCGTGTTCTCGAATGATAAATCGTTCCTCACTGAGTGAATCACCATTGAGCACCTTCAGGATGGCATCTTCTCCTTCGCCCAAAATACCCACGATGCCTTCAGGAAGTTTCTCGATCAGCTGATCCGCAAAGGCGGTAAATGCCCCACCCCCGATCATCATTCTGGTCGAAGGAAATTCTTTTTGAATCAACCAGGGATAGGAAAGATTGTGTCGAATATCGGTGTAATAGCGGTACAGATTGCGAAGCCCCTGAAAAGAGGCGACGACCCGTTTGAAGGGGTTGCTGGCGTAGTAGAAATTGAAGGCATGTTCGAGAGACGCATCTCCCTCATGTGGTGAAAAAATTTGAATATCCCGCCATGAAAAACAGACCAACTCCGGCTTGAAAGCCTCCGTGGCCTGTCGCAGTTTACTTTGGCGTTGATTGGGCGGAAAGAGAGAGAGATCTAGGATTTGCTGACGAACATCAGGCCGACGCCGATGGATAAAATCGGCCAGGTAGGTAATCCCCGTCGGATAGACTTTTTTGCACGGCAGAAAGACATACAGGACTGAATGCATAGCCTTATTTCACCGCGACATGGATCGCGACGATACCACCCGTCAGATTGTGATAATCCACAGTCTGAAACCCCGCATCTTTCAGCAACCCACATAAACGTGATTGATCGGGAAAATTCCGTATCGAGGCCGGTAAATATTCATAGACTCCTGTGCCATCACGTGCCACCACCGTTCCAATCCAGGGCAGCAAATGGAAGGAGTACCAATCATAGATCTTGCGAAATCCCGCCGAGACGGGCCGGGAAAATTCCAAACAGACAAAGCGCCCGCCCGGTTTCAACACCCGGCAAATTTCCTTGAGAGCTTGCGGAAGATTGCCCACATTGCGCACACAAAAGCCAGCCGTGACGGTATCAAAAGACTGGTCCGGAAAGGTGAAATGCTCAGCATTCATCTGTAAACAAGTAATCCGGTCTCCCAATTGTTGAGTCCTGAGCTTTTGCTGGCCCACCCGCAGCATGGCCACATTCAAATCAGCCGCGACGATTTTTGACGAAAATTGCAAATGGCGGTCCAACAAAATAGCCAGGTCGCAGGTCCCGGCACCCAGATCTAGGGCCTGTGTTCCCGGATAGCTTGGGATATGTGCGATGGCTTTGCGTTTCCAGGAATGATGGAGGCCGAAACTGAGGAGGGAGTTATTCAGATCATAAAAACGGGCAATAGCCGTAAACATCCGCTGAACGGCCTGCTCTCGTGCTGGACCGGTCCATGTCGAGGCGGCTTTGCCTGGAATTTGAGAATTTTCCATGGTAGGAACCATCCACAGGAGGTAGCACCCGTTCTCGCGCTTTGTCAAGAAAAACCAGGGTATTCGAACAATGCGTGTGAACTCGAATTTTCAGGAATTTTAAATAAACAGGGTGGTTTCTGCGCCGGCGGCGGCGGACAAAATGGCAGGAAGCCCCATCACTTCGTCGACCCCATCATTCACAGCTTGGGCATCAACCCCCATGTATTCCAGACCGGCGCTACAGGCCACAAGTTTTAAGTGTCCGACTTCCTTCGCTTCCCGGAACATGTCGGTAATCAATGGAACCTTGCGCTCTCGAATCAATCGAGCCACTTCAGGAGCCTGCGCGGCATATTCCGGAGGGAAATCTAATTCGTTTAACCGCCCTTCAGCCAATTTCTTGATGGTCCAAAAGAGCAACACCACCATCACATCTTTCCCCATAGCCGCAGCGGTGAGCCCCAGGGTGGCTACTTGATGCAGTTTCTCGTAGGTTGCATTGTGCGCGTAAATGACAAATCGCGGTTTCGCCCCACCCTGGCCTAGTGGTCCAGTACTCACAAACGTGATAGCTCCAATCTGGTGATTGTGAAAGTGCTCGCCCCTAGCCTGCCCTCTTACCCAAAAACTTAGCGCTTCATGGGACGAATGAGCGCAGGGGGCTTTCGTCGGACGAGCGTCCAGTCTTCTTCTTCATATAACAAACAACATTTGAGACGGCCACAGACGCCAATCCGATGGCTATCCATGTTGCTCATCGGACCATCTCCACGACCCCGTGGATACACCGGCTTGAAATCCGTCAAAAAACTTGAGCAACACAACACCAAACCACAGGTATCCACACCACTGAGCCGTCCGGCTTCCTCCCGTGTAGATATTTGCCGCATTTCAATTCGGCACCCGAAGCGACGTGCGAGATCTTTGACGAGTTGCCGGAAGTCGATGCGTTCATCAGCCGTATAGGTAAAGGTTAACGATCGCCGTAAAAATGAACCAAACACTTCCACCAATTTCATCTGAAGGCCTAAGGTCTCAATCAGTTCCAGGCAAAAGTCATGGCCTTCTTGCGCCATCCGCTGTTGACGGATCACGTTACGTTCGTCTTCTTCGTTCGCCTTGCGAATAATCTTCCGCATCGCCCGCATCGGTGGGGTAAATGGCAAATATTGTGGAGAGAGATAGACTTTCCCAAACGTATGGTCATTGTCCAAATCCAAGATGACCCAATCGCCGACTTTGATCGAAGGATCGTCGGTCTGCGTTTTCTTTACCTCACCGAGATCCCGTACTTTGACGCCAACCACAATCACCTGATCAGGGAGGGTTTCTTGATCTTCAATTTCCGGTGCCATGACTGATGGTCCCCAACATAAATAAATGCTTCTTGTCTATAATGAATGAGACGTAATCATACCGAACTTCAGTCAGGAGGCCAAGATATCAGTTTTAAC
>QJYE01000493.1 GCA_003235785.1 Nitrospirota bacterium | reverse complement strand
AAGGAGAAACTCTAATGGAAAATCAAGAAATAATTTGGCAATTGATCCGTTAAAAAATGAAGAAGATAGAATATTAATTCCCGAAAAGTCTAAGGTCACCAATCCCTCTTTCTTTAAATGCTCAGCGACTATTTCATAAATTTTCTCACCGTCAGAATATTCTCCGCAATAAGGGCCGGTAATTTTTTTATTAGAATATTCATTCTCAAAACCTACTTGCCAGGCCACTAAGGTTATTAATTTCAATATTAATACAGGAACCACATAAGTCAAAGGTCAGATCCTTTACAGTGATCTTCCCATCAATATCTTGTGCCAGGGAGCCATTACCTAACACAATATTCAGCAGTCCAGAGCATTCTTTTAGAAAATCACTTAATACCCAAAGTCCCCTACCAGCATTCCGCATTCCTTTACTCGTTATACCCTCTTGAATTGCTAACTCTAAAGCTTCTGCATTTGACCGAAGTTGTGGGTAACTTTCAGAAAGGCTTTTCAAAAAGCCCTTGCCTAAATCTACAATCGAAAGTATTAGTCGGTCCTCTCTTGGATAAGCTTGGGCACAAACAAAACACCCAATGGGAGATTGACTATGCTGCACCACATTATTAATCACCTCAACTAAGGTTACATTGAACATGGAAAATGCTGTCTCAGAGTCCATAGAGCAATTTCCGCTCAGCCATCCCGCAACTCCTTCAATATATGTTGGATTGCCTCGGTAATTGATTGGACACTTTGAATGGCGTATTTTATGGCAATGGGAGGTGTCGATGAAACTCAAACAACACAAGCGGTGGAATGCCAGTCGGAAAGCCGAGGTGGCCATTATGTTACTCAAGGGGGAGCCGTTGGAGGAAGTGAGTCGGCTGACGGGTCAACCGGCGTATGTGCTCAAAGAATGGAAAGAGAACTTTCTGCAGGCTGGCCAGGCCAGCTTTCAGGCTGGCGAATCGGCCAAGGAGAAGGCATTGGAAGCCGAGAACATGTCGCTGAAAGCCAAGGTGGGGTCCCTGGTCATGGACAACGACCTGCTGTACGCAAAGATCGATCGCCTGGAGGACGGCGTCCCTTTGCACTTGAGGCAATCGACGTGTTGAGCGAGACCTGTTCGATTTCCACAAAGCGACGCTACGGATGGTCTCGTGTCTGCCACGTGTGGGGTATCGCCCGGTCAACGGTCTATGACTGGCAGCAACGTCGAAGAGCGGCTGGGCACGCGGTCAAGCCGCGTGGCCGACGCCCGCTAGTGAGCGATGAGGCTTTGGTCGTCGCGATCCGAGAAGTGCTCGCCGGAGCGTCATCGGTGAGCTTCTCCGGCGAAGGATATCGCAAAGTCTGGGCACGGCTGCGGCATCGCGGTGTGCGCGCAGATAAGGAGCGGATCCGGCGGCTCATGGGACACCATCAGCTCTTGGCGCCCGTGCGGGGAGGGCGGCCCAACGGTCCCCGTGTGCATGATGGGTCAATTATCCCGATGGCGCCCAATCTGATGTGGGGCACGGATGCCACGGCGACGTGGACTCTCAAGCAGGGGCAGGTGACCGTCTTTGCCGTCCTTGAGCACTTTACCGGCGAGTGTCTCGGCATTCATGCAGCCAAGTACGGCTCACGTCATGAAGCCTTGGAGCCAATTCGCCAAGCCGTCAAACGTGTGTTTGGGGTCTACGAGGCCAAAGTAGCCAGCGGCGTGCTCGTTCGCCATGATCATGGGAGTCAATATGTCAGTCACGATTTTCAGGCCGAGCTGGCCTTCCTTGGCCTGGAATCATCGCCGAGTTTTGTGCGAAGTCCAGAAGGCAATGGGGTGAGCGAACGATTCTTTCGTACACTCAAAGAACAATTATTGTGGCTTCGGGATTACGATGATGAAGAGGACTTAAGAGCGGCGCTGTCCGAATTCAGAGATCGCTACAATGCGAACTGGATTCTCCAACGCCACGCGTATCGTACGCCGCAACAAGTACGACAGGAATGGAACCAGAAGGCCAAGATGGCTTCTTAAGCAGTGTCCGATCAATGGCAGGCGATACACATGATTTAACCTAAATATTTTCCGACAGACAGGTAATGCTTTACTACCTCGGGAATCCATATTTTCATTTGCCAAACTTTAGTTCTATCTTACAATCCCCATTTTTTTGATGCGGGAGAGGAGGGTGGTGGGTTTGAGGCCGAGGAGTTCGGCGGCCCCGCCGGTGCCGTAGATTTTCCAGTCGGTGGCCTGTAAGGCATTTTCGATATTCGCTTTTTCGCGCAAGCGCATGTCCTCTTCAGTCAACACGTCGTTGAGATTGTCGCCATTTTTCTTGATAGGCGTTTTGAGTGACGTGCCACTAGCTTGTGGAACCGGGAGATCGAATTTCACCGAGCCGCAGCGAGACGAAATGACGGCCCTTTCAATGATGTTCTGCAATTCCCGCACGTTTCCCGGCCAATGATAGTTTTGCAATTTCAGAACTTCGGCTTGCGTCAATTCCCGTCCCGTGCAATTGAGTTTCTTTCGGACGTGGGCCATGAATTTAGCGGCCAATAACGGGATATCTTCTTTCCGATTGCGCAGAGGGGCGACTTCAATGGGAAACACATTCAACCGGTAGTAGAGATCCTGCCGAAAACGTTTGACTGCCACTTCCTGTGCGAGCTTCCGGTTGGTGGCCGCGATAATGCGGACATTAACCTACCTCGTGGTTTCCTCCCCTACCCGTTCATATTCGCCTTCCTGAAGTACGCGTAACAATTTGCTTTGCATCTCTAGAGGAATTTCTCCCACTTCATCTAAAAATAAGGTCCCCCCATCGGCAGCCTGAAAACGTCCGGCCCGATCTTTGAGGGCGCCGGTGAAGGCGCCTTTGGCATGCCCGAAAAATTCGCTTTCATAGAGTTCTCTGGGAATCGACGCACAATTCACCCGCACAAGAGGATGGTCCTTGCGTCGACTACGACGATGAATTTCCCGCGCGACTAATTCTTTGCCGGTTCCCGACTCGCCAGAGATCAACGCTGTCGCATCCGTGGGTGCCACCAGTTCGATTTGCTCTACCAGGTTGGCGATGGCCGGACTTTGTCCGACAATCTCTCCAAAGTTCTGCGCTTCCAACACTTCTTCTTTTAAGAAGGTATTCTCTAATTCCAGTTGGGCTTTGAGCTTTTCGATTTCTTCAAACGCTCGCGCGTTGGCGATGGCCACGGCCACATGATCGGCAATCATGCGAAACCACAGCGTGGCTTCATGTGTAACCGGTTCCCGGTCGAACACGGCTAACACGCCCAAGATTTCCCCTTTATAGATGATGGGCTGCCCGTGAAATCCGCGGATGCCTTCTTGTTTGGCCCAATCAGGTTTGGCAATCCATTCGAGATTATTCTCCAAATCATTGATGACCAGTTGCTCTCCGGTCTTTCCGATCCGTCCGACTTTACAGACGCCTAACGGAAATCGTGCAAAATAGCCATTCGTGTTGGACCATTCGGTTTTGTCTGCCCCGCCGGACCGCCCTGCACCCGCCACCAGATGAAGACACTTCGTCTGATCCGGGCATTCTTCCTTGAACCTGCAAGTCGCACAGATATCACCAGGCCGAATCAGCCAGATTCTGGCCAGGACGACCGTGGGTCTGTCTGCCAGACGCCGCACAATGAGCCACAGCAAATCACTGAGGGATCGTTGCTGGGCGATATCCAATACCAAACATTTGAGTGAATCTAAGGTTGTGGGTGCCGCACACTCAGGCGACGTCTTGGTGATGGTTGAGCTCATAGGCAAAACGATAAACGAAATTTCGTGTATACGCAATGACTTTTCGTCAAACACGAAAGTTCGTTGTATTTGAAAATAGTTTAAAAATTATATCTTGCATAAAAACAAAGACTTACGATTTTTAGTTGTTTGGCATAGTCATTGTAATACCAAGAAACTACGCACTTAAACATTGCCACGTTGAACGTATTGAAAGGATTACACCATGTCACGAATACCAGCCATTAATCCAGATCAGGCGACGGGTCAAGCAGCCAAGCTACTCCAGGGTGTCGAGAGCAAACTGGGGTTTGCCCCCAACATTATGCGGACTATGGCCAACTCGCCAGCCGTTCTGCAGGGGTATCTGGATTTTTCTCAAGCGCTATCTAAAGGGAATCTTTCGGCGAAGCTTCGGGAGCAGGTCGCACTGGCTGTCTCGGAAGTGAATGACTGCCAATATTGCCTGGCGGCTCACTCCGCGATCGGTCGATCGGTCGGCCTGAGTGAGGAAGCTATTGGGGATAGCCGGCGTGGGGAATCTCCAGACCCCAAAGAAGCCACCGTCTTGGCCTTCGTTCGCAAGATTGTGGAAAACCGTGGATGGGTCAGCGATGAAGACGTAGCCAAACTCCGGAAGGTTGGTTTCTCCCACGGTGACGTCGTGGAACTCATCGCCAATGCTTCGCTGACCGTGTTCACCAATTATTTCAATCACGTGGCTGAGACGGAAGTGGACTTTCCGACCGCCTCCAACCTGGAAGCTCGGAGTTAACGTTCAATCATCACACAACCCAATTCACTATTTCACCATTAATTTTTCAACCAAAGGAGAAAGATCATGAGCACCTCAACCACCATCAACCTGCAAGACCGATTGGAAGATTTGTTTTCGTACATTCGGGAAGGCCGAATTCTTGATGCGATCAATGAGTTCTATGCGGAAGATGCCGCGATGCAGGAAAACGACCAACCACCCACGGTGGGGCGCGAAGCCAATTTAGAACGGGAGAAACAATTTGTGAGCACCGTGAAAGAGTGGAAGCGCTTCGATGTGACAGCCAAAGGGGTCGGCGAGGATGTGACGTTTTACGAAACCGTCATGGATTGGGTGGCCACTGATGGCACGCCGGTTCATGTAGAACAAGTCGTCGTCGCTAAATGGCTGGACGGCAAGATCACTCACGAACGGTTTTATCACAATCCGTAAATCCTAGATCGTCCCCTCCTTTGTAAGCAACGGTCTCGCCCTACGGGACGAAACAAGCCACAGATAAAGGGGAGGTAGAGATGTAAAGTTGGAGTGGATGCATTCCACTTTGCAACTTTCATTACTTGCACGACTCTACCTCACCTAACCTTTGTTCTTCTTCAGAACAAAGACTTACAAAGGAGAGGGATTATTTAGAAAGATAATTCGAAAGACCATCAATTTTATTGTTGAAAGGATATCAATCATGAGCACCGCCACATTACAGAAATCTGCCAACGAACCATCCGCTCGAACTCCTCTATCACAAACAATGAAGGCCGCGGTGTTGCGGCAGTTTGGTGGACCGGAGGTGTTGGCCTATGAAGAGATCGCCATACCCAAACCCAAGCCTGGGCATATCCTCATTAAGGTTCTGGCAGCAGGGTTAAACCGCCTTGATCACTATCTGCGCAACGGGTCCGTGATGCCCGATCTTCCACTCCCCCACATCCTTGGCGTGGATGCCGTCGGGGAAGTCGTGGAACTCGGCAAAGGGGTGACGAATGTGCAAATTGGGGATCGCGTGATTCCAGCAGCAGGCTTTACGCTCAATCCAGCCGATGACCGCAATCGGCCACTCGCAAACTCGGCGAGCTTTGTGGTGCCTGGGGTGCATCTCTGGGGAGCCTATGCTCAGTATATG
>QJYE01000248.1 GCA_003235785.1 Nitrospirota bacterium | reverse complement strand
GATCTTCTTCCTCTCCGCAAATTAGCGACCAAGACCTTCAAACGATGAGGCAGCAGATGATGGGAAAAACACCCCTTGAGAAACCTGCTGTGACGGAAGACGGTGTGCAAGTGGTGATTCAACAGGGACATACCGGCATCATTCAAGCCGTCGCCATGAGCCCCGATGGTCGCTATGTCATCTCCGGTGGCATGGATGAGACGGCCAAACTGTGGGACCTCGCCAGTGGGCAGGAACTTCAATCATTTGCCGGGTTCGGCATGCTGGGTCCACGCTATCTGGCTTTTTCCAGGGACTCGCAAAGAGTCATCGCCGCCGACTTACAAACGGTCAAGGTTTTTAACGTCTCAACAGGCAGTGAATTGCGAACGCTGACTCCCTTGCTGATCGACCGTCTGGCCATCAGCGGAAACGGACGGTGGATGGCAGCCTCAGGTCAACGAATGAAGGGGAATAAGAGCCAACGGGAATTGGGGCTCTGGGACCTGGAGACCGGTTTGGCCCTCCCGGAACTCCCGGATTCCGATGACCACAATCCAGTGGCATCCGACCCGGAGGGTCTGTTCCTGGTTACCCAACGGAAGGAGGACGACGGTGAACTGGTCCTGTGGGATTTCACCAATCGTCAGCCGATCAGGGAATTGGGGAGTATTCCCGATGTCTGGCTGGCAGCCGTTTCACCCGGCGCCAAGCTTCTGGCGACACAAAATAAAGATGACGGAATCCTCATGGTGAGAAGCATGAAGACAGGCGAGGTGCTCTATCAAAAAAATCCGCCTGATCCGGAAGACCCGGTCGGATCAGGTCTAGCCTTTAGCCCGGACGGCCTGTTGTTAGGATTCTCTTCCTTCAAGAACGGCATCCAAATTTTTGATGCCGAAACCGGAAAAGACCACCCACAACTTTCCGGGACAGCCATCAACTTCAGTCCGGACAACAAAAGCTTAATTCTCGGCAGGCAGTCCGGCGGGGCCCCTCTGCTCCGGGAAAGAAAATCAGGGAAAGAAACGGCCATTGCCGCAGGGGCCTCGTCAGTCCATGATTTGACGATTAGCCCGGACGGTCGCACGCTTGTTGTCGGGATGCTTGATCACACGGCCAAGATCTGGGACCTCAAAACCGGTGAAATTACCGGCCTGATCCCTGGACCAGCCTCTGGCTCCGTCTCCCTTTCACCCGATGGCCGGTTGTTGGCCACAGGTGGACTTCATGGAGAGGCCACCGTGTGGGAAACCGCCACCCGGCAACCGGTCAAAACCCTCTCCAAAGGAAATCCTGAAGCCTGGCAAGGGGCGTTCGTCCGTTTCACACCCGATGGCCGTTCATTGGCCGTGGGGATTCATGATCGAGTCACTCTTTGGGAGACGGGCACCAAGTTTTTCTCTCACCAATCTTGTCATGCCGGAACCGGATTCCCCACAAGGCATCCAGGAAATGACTTTTTCCCCTGACGGAAAGATGCTGGCCCTTTCGACCGACGGCTTTGCAGGAGTCTTTAACGCCGCGAACGGCGATCAACTCTATACGATCGGTGGCGGAGGAATGAGCTCCCTCTTGGATCTGGCTATTTCCGGATTCGGCCAAGATTCGGGTAACTCCCCCACGATAATGAGCAATCCCTTCGATCTACAAAATCAGGTCGTCGGCCTGCGCTATATCAAGACCCTATCCTTCAGTCCCACCGGTCATCTGTTATTTTCTGTGGGAATGATGGGCAAGCAATTCTGGGAAACGGATTCCGGAAAACCGGCTCCCATCAGATTAGGGTCTCGTACGCCGACTACCGATCCCAAGGAAGCTGTCAAAGGCATGGAACTCAATATGAGCCGGGGAGCAGCATTTAGTCCGGATGGCAAGATCGTGGCCTATAGTCACGGACGGCTCATAAAATTTATCGATCTTGCCACCGGTAAGGAACGCGAGCCCTTGTCAGGCCACACCAGCGACATCTCATCCATGGTGTATTCGCCCGATGGCCGGTTTCTTGTCAGCGGGGCCAAGGACGGAACCATCCGACTATGGGACGCTCAAACCGGGAATGAACAAGTCTCCCTCATCGCCATCGGCCGGGAAGATTATGCGGCCGTGACTCCTGACCAGTACTATCGTTTGTCAAAAAATCGCATCAAAGGGGTGGCATTTCGCGCAAACGGAACGCTCTATCCCTTCGATCAGTTCGACCTTCGTTTTAACCGTCCAGACATCATCCTGGAGCGCCTTGGACAATCATCACCGGACCTTATTCAGAGCTACCGACAGGCCTACGAAAAACGGTTGAAGAAGATGGGCTTGACCCAAGACATGCTGGGAAATGATTTTCATCTACCTGAAGTGGAAATTCTGACCAAATCGATTCCCGTTTCCGTCACCACACCCGAACTGTCGATCCGGGTCAAGGCCGCAGATAGTCAATACGCTCTCAACCGGTTGAATGTGTTTGTGAACGACATTCCCGTCTACGGCACAGGAGGGATCCAGTTGCCTTCCGGAAAAATATCTTCGCATGAGCAGGATGTGAACGTCCCGCTTGTTCCCGGACGAAACAAGATTCAGGTATCAGCCATCAATCAGCAGGGAACCGAATCGTTGCGACAAACCGTCTATACCCGGTTTTCAGCCGGGAACATCTCCCAGGACATCTTTGTCCTGGCCATCGGTGTGAGCCACTATCAAAACACCGCTTACAACTTGCGGTATGCGGCCAAAGATGCCAATGATCTGGCCAATGTCTATCAGACCATCGAGTCACAAGCCGGCACCAATGCCCATGTCCATATATTGAGACTCACAGACCAGAAAGCCACCCGGCCGGAAATTCTGAAGGCCAAAGACTGGCTTATGCAATCACGCATTCACGATTTGGTCGTGGTCTTTGCCGCCGGTCACGGCATGACGGACAAGCAGTCCAACTATTATTTCGGCACGCATGATATTGATCCTCAAAACCCGGCTGCCAAAGGTCTGCCCTATGAGGAATTCGAATTTCTTCTGGACGGTATTCCGGCTCTGCAAAAAGTTCTGCTCATCGACACCTGTTTTTCCGGCGAGATCGACAAGGATGAAGCCGTCATCGTGAGGGAGGCGGATCCGGACACCTTGCAATCCACGCGTGTCATCATGCGTTCCTTCCAGGCCGCCAGAGGGATCAGCGTGGTGTCGGACAACGGAAATGAGGAAGGATCCGGCCGCCTGTCTCCGGATGTTATACGGTTTCAGCAGGATTGGTTTGCCGATCTCCGTCACGGTACAGGCGCCTCGGTCATTTCCAGTTCAAGCGGGAACGAATATAGTCTTGAAGGTCCACAATGGGGCAACGGGGTCTTCACGTATGCGCTAGTTCATGGATTAAAAGACGGGAAGGCCGATACGAACGGGGACGATCGGATTACGGTAAGTGAATTACAAGCCTTTGTGATCGAGCAGGTCCAAGAGCTGACCAATGGTGGCCAGAACCCCACCGCCCGCCGCGAAAACCTGGAATACGATTTCGCGGTGTACTGAGCAAGCTAAACATTACCGAAATTTTTTCATTTACAGACAGGGATTTCCCACGCAACAAAAAGTACCCCCTACTGACAGTAGAGCATTCCCTTGATGTGGCAATCTCCCCCATTTTTGTCATGTTCCTGGCAACCGACCGCCACAGTTGGCGAACTTTTATTGATGGTAATTTCTTTTTGCCCGCGTTGCAGTTTGTTGCCCCCAACATGACAACTGCCCGCAGAGACATTATCCGATGCCTTGAGGACCTTTATGAGATTGGGGAGGATCGGCTGCAAGGCGTTACTCGAAACCGTGCCGAACTCTAAATTGCAGGCAGCCTTGGCCCCGACAAGTTTTTTCCCTGAGGGACATGCCACCTCTTTTTGACAGCCCTTGTTATTCCCACTCACTTGGCAACTGAAGTCCACTTTATTCACACGACAATCAGAGGCGTTTGACCGACTAAGCTCCCCATCTGTACAAGAAGACTGCGTGAGACAGGCCACATTCCCGGAGTCTTTCAGGGTGTCCAGCGAACGCCCATCCAAGAGAAAGTTGGGGCTGGCATCGGGGAGATAGCAACCCGCACGGCGCTGTTTCACCTCAGTTTGTGGCGTGACGATTTGGTTATGCTCGATATAATTGGGGGAATTGGCTTTCGTATTTCTGGTTTTCACATAGTCAGCAATGGATGCTTCAACGAGGACGGTCCCTCCAGCCCCAGTCCTATACACTCGCCTTTTGTAAAATTGATTTTGCATCACAACGTTGTGCTGGGCATAGTCTGTTTCAGAAACACTGCTCCCAAAGGGCCTGCCGTCATCATGATCACAGTGGCCAAGTCGTTCCTTAAACCCATAATCACGAGAACCGAGGTACACCGAGGGCTTTCCCCCTGTGTATTTGTTGTAATAGAACACATTGTTGATGACCGTATTATATGAGGGAGTGGCATGCCTGATGGTTCCCCCTTCGCCACAATTTCTATACAAATAAATCCCTCCGCGGTTCGTTTGAGAAAATCTGTTATTTAAGATTGTGTTATGACTGGACCCATCGATGGCGATGATGGGCCACCCTCGACTCTTCATCCCTGGAGTGTTATCTCCAGTTTTATCCTTGGCTGTGGCCACATCTATAGTGTTTCCCTTAATTGTATTGTACGCGGACTCAGCATCTAAGTAGATGGCCACCTTATCCGATTTTCCGTTCATCGTAGAATTCATTAACTTGGTATAGGTGACACCGGGTGCTACATAAAATGGATTTCTGCCCACACCCGTGATTTTGATCTTGTCAAAAACGATATTCTTCGGGGCATTCGCTTGTATGCGTGTGGTATGCCCAGGTTTTCTGGAAGATTTTTTGAGTTCATTGGAATTTGGTTTTTCCAGCTTTTGACACCTCTGAGGGACCGAAAATGGGATACAGATTTCCTTGTCTAGGTATTCTTTCGGATTACCTTCCCCATTAGTGGCCATGCCCCACACACGGACAGACCCGATGATGTTGCAATTTTTGATGGTCACGTTCTGGGGACGTTCCCATTTCCATGGGTCCGTTTCATAATTGGGATCGTCCTTAGGTTTATCCTTATATTTTCTGGACCGCACTTCGATCATATCTTTATTCGCACCATCACCCAGTGTGGCCCCCCGACAATCAAGTGTGACTCTATTGGCTTTCGCTCCTTCAAAAATGAGTTTTTTCGTGATGGTCCAACCTTTTTCTAATGTCAACTGGCAATCAATTTTTTCGGCATCCCAATTTGAACCGGCCTTCTCCCGGACTTTCATGATCTTTTCGCTATCACACGCCTTAGGAATGCCCAAGACTCGTTGCAATGGCACTTTAGATACCATTTTGAATGGTACCGCTGGTTGTGCTTGAGCAACCGGCCCTGGATGTAAAATCTTCGGGCGGGCCGTGAAGGTCCTTGCCTTGTTGAGCTTGCTCACGAAAGCCAGGTTCAACCCACGCGGTCGAATGCCGCTTTGGGTTCCGACCGCCTCAAGCCCCGTCCCATCTGCCAATAACATGGCCAAATGAAAGACATCAGGATTGTCGGGCTCTCCATCAAATCGAACCGCAGATTCCGTTAACGTTTCTTCGTGCGTGCCTGGCATGGCATCTAGCAACATCGCCTCCGTCCTTTCCTGACCTTCAGACACCAGCTTGAGCCACGACTCCGCCGCTTCCACCTCATACACCCCCGGCCCTATTGCCACATCGTCTCCCGCCGGAGTGAGGAAGTGGATGGCAGAGGGGAACTCCACAGTCGGTAGGTTGTCCTTTGCGGCATGAGTAGGACTCACAAATGAGAACAAAGGCATCAATATAAAAATTGTTGGAATGAATACACGCCGCATGATTAATTTACCTCCATAAAATTCTATCGAGTGGGAGTCCTAGCTCCCAACCGACCTCAGAGAAGCCCCGTTTACTGGACAGTAGGATGAACTAGTGGTGTGGAAAAGATGGTATGCATGAGCTTATCATCTTTTATCGACACCATGTGGTAACAGCCTTGGAACAAGGCCACACTCACAGGCACTTCACTGTTTTCGTTGAGTAGCCGCTGTTCATCAAACCACTCCACAGTGTTGTTCTTCCTTTTATTCGGTCCAAACAACATGTGCCAGAGATCATTCGAACTTTTGCCCAAATGAATCAAATGCAATTGATCGGGATATCCCGACACCAGCGTGGGAGCGGCTTTGGTCAATGCTCCACGGATCATGGCACTCCGTTGCCACTGCCGGCCATCAAATTGGGCGTGCCATAAGGATTGAGGTTCAATGTTGGCGTCTGTCTTATACACCATATGCAATCGGCCGGCCAAAGGCCCATTGGGAACACGCCCTAAGGCCGGGGCTTTATCGCTGGAACGACCTGGAATACGCACATTGACAGTCCATCCGTTGCCTTTATTAGTGGAATACCACAAACCATTGGAGCTATCGCCTAGATGAACCATATGCAGTTGATTGTTCCAGGCAGCTAGGGCAGGAGTAGCCTTACTCTTTTGTCCAGGAATTTTCACATTGGGAGTCCAATTCTGGCCATTGAATGTTGAGTACCAGAGATCATTAGAACTTTCACCCAAATGCACCATATGAAGATGATTTTGAAAAGTGGCCAACGCCACACCCGTTTTACTTATTTGATCTTCGATCTCCTTCCCTTTGTCCCATTGACCATTTGAAAACACCCAATGTTTTAAAGGATGTCTTTCAGCCAGTTGGTAGCTCATTAAAGGTATATATCGCTTTGTTTCTTTATGCCGAGATGCAACAACGTGTAATGAGTTCTGGAAATTCGCTAAAGCAGGTGCATGATCCCCTTCCCATGCTGAAATAACTTTTTGATAAGGCCCGCAATCCACTGCCTGTCCTTTTGGCCGGGAACTGGGCGCTTGAGTTTGGGATCCGGGCCTTGGAGCATTCATCCCTGTGGTAGCCGCCAGGGTCCTGGGATGGCTGGTCCTGCCCACAAAGGCTAAATTTAATCCACGCGGACGAATGCCGCTGAC
>QJYE01000185.1 GCA_003235785.1 Nitrospirota bacterium | reverse complement strand
TTTTTTCAACTATGTTCAGGGAAGATCCCGGGTATGACAACGGGTGTGTGGTGCTAATCTTTAGAAAAACATCTAAATTCTATGTTGTACGTGTTGAATAATCTCAAAAAGCTATACGGTAAACGGGCAGTCCTTGATCTGCCTCATTTTTCGGTTGAAGCAGGTCGAATCGTTGGACTTTTAGGGCCCAACGGTGCTGGCAAGACCACGCTTCTCGAAATATTTGCCTTTCTTTCGGGACCAACCGCGGGAGAGGTATGGTTCCAAGGTAAAAAGGTTGACCACGAGAACAATAGACTGCTGGATCTGCGCCGCAGGGTTGTCATAGTTCAACAACATCCCATCATGTTTACCGTTACGGTTGAAAAGAATCTGGAATTTCCCCTGAATATCCGTAAGGTTCCGAAGCAGAGACAAAAGGAAGTGATCGACGAATTGCTGGATCTGGTGGGCATGCGGGAATTCAAGCACGCTAGGGCTCACAACCTTTCGGGGGGAGAGACCCAGAGGATCGCCATCGCCAGAGCTCTCGCCTGCGCGCCGGAGGTAATCCTCTTTGACGAGCCAACTGCCAGTGTGGATGTGGAAAACCAGATCGCCATAGAGAGGATTGTCCAGGAGATTAACCAGGACAAAGGTATCTCAGTTATCTTCACCACCCACGACATGAACCAGGCTTCAAGGCTTGCGGATGAGATTGTCTTTCTTTTCGAGGGTAGGTTGGCCCAATCCACTTACGAGAATATATTCAGCGGGCAGATCTTGCCGGGCGAAAACGGTGATCCCTATTGCCTAGTGCAGAACAAGTTGAAGCTGGGTATCACTAAAGGAAAGATGGGAACGGTTCGCATCACCATAGACCCGAAGGCTATTCAGGTCAATCAAACCGCTGATCACCCACCTCCGGCGAACTCCTTCAAAGGTCGTTTGGTGCAGTTGACCGATGAGAAAAATAAGGTTCGAGCCCTGGTTGACGTGGGGCTGCCTCTTTGCGTTCTCATTTCCAAGGAAGACTTCGCAGCCATGTCTTTAGGTATGGGCTCTAGTATCTGGCTCACCTGCCCACCCGATTCCATTGAAATCATTTAAACCAGATGTTTCATGAATTCACGTCCTGGCGTGACTGCGACCACGGATGTGGCCAAGGTGAGCTACTCGGTAAACCAGCAGAGTCGCTGCCATCCATAATGTAGCTTTAGAGGCTGTTAGACAACCTCAAAATTCCCTCCCCCTCGACGGGGGAGGGTTTATCCTCCCGCCAGGGGAGGGGAAAGATAGTTGTAGGACAGACTCTTTAAGCCGATTGGCCTATCTATAAATCCATAGCCACAAGGCAAAAGTTTTTAAGGAAAACTCCTGTGCAACTCAGCAGTGACTAATCAGTTGCCACAGTTGTATAATATCAACTTCCAGAACGGACCGCCGGGAACAGACCAAGCGCACCGCACCACTTTGCAAGAGGGAGGATCACCCATGGCTTTCAAATTGCCTGAATATCACCCACCTGATTTTGGTCAAGAGTCCTTCCGCTCCTCACCAAATGTGAGAATCGAGGAGGTGGTGCAAGAAGGAGTGGCCCCGGCTGCTTTTCACGCAACTACTATCTTCCCTGAATATTTCAAAATAGACGGGGAGTGGGTTCTTGTAGAAGAGAGCCGCATGGACTGCGCCGTGGTGTTGAGGGAGAGTGGGCTGGAGG
>QJYE01000206.1 GCA_003235785.1 Nitrospirota bacterium | reverse complement strand
GGTATGCCCACAATTGAGGCATCGCCCTATTTCAATCTCCAAAAACTGACCTTCAATGTTATAAATGCTATCCCTCACCATGAAACCTTCACATCGTTTGCATTTCACCATACGGTCACCTTTGGTAATATTTTTATCCTTCTTGATGGGTTGCCCCTTCTCCTTATGTAAGTTAAGATAAGTAACTAGTTACAAAAGTAAAGTAGGTTCACAAAAGTAACCATGAAATTACCTTCAAGTTCGACTGGATGTCCTTTAGACTCGTTACTTCGTGTGTTATCAGGCAGATGGACGATTTATATCCTGTGCCGGTTGCATAAAAATGGGGACACCCGATTCGGTGAACTCAAACGGCAAATGCCAGGTATTTCGTCAAAAATGCTCACAGAACGTCTGCGTATTCTCGAGAATGCTGAAATCATTTCTCGTCATCATGAGCCAACCGTTCCTCCAAGAGTCACATATAGCCTTACGACCGAAGGCCGGGAACTGACCACCATTCTTGATCAAATCAATACGCTAGCGTATCAATGGCAGGAGCAAGAAAACGGCGGAGCCAATGCCAGGACGAGACGTAAGAAAAGGATTCAATGACTTTTTCACCATAGGGGTATTAGGCGCATTCAACCCATGCGTGCACCACCGGTTGGAAATGTTCTATTCGGGTGGGCCAGCTGTGTGAATGCCTCCCATGGGGTTTAAAGCCCAGGGATTTGGACAAGCTAAGATTTATGAACTCAATCGGGGCGAGGGCTCCATCGGGTGCAGCCTTGTCCATTTGAAACCCCTTGGGTTCCAAGCATCCGATGAGGTATCTTTGGTTATTCACCCTTCTGTTGCACGAGCGAGTTGAAACCAGGAAGAAAAGGAGGAATCGATTATGGGGTACACAATGGACGATCTTAAAAAAGTGATGGATGATCTGAAGCAACAGCGTGATGAGATTAATGTAAAACTTCATTTGGCAAAAGCTGAGGTTCGTGATGAGTGGGACACACTTGAAACCAAGTGGGAAGAAGTGAAAGGGAAAATGGACACTGTGAATGAAGTCGCGAGTCAGACGAAAGAATCCATCGCGACCGCAGCAGGGCTCCTCGCGGATGAGATCAAGCAAGGATACGAACGGATTAAGAAGGCGTTGTGAGTCAGGTCAATAGTTTTTGAGGAAGTGTGAGAGCAACGGAATGGTAATAGTATGAGGATAGGGGTTCCCAAAGAGATTAAAGATCGCGAACATCGCGTGGCTTTGACGCCTAATGGTGCACGTCAACTCGTGGAGCAAGGGCATGAGGTCCTGATCCAAAGCCAGGCCGGACTTGGGTCAGGATTTCAGGATGAAGAGTATCTGGTTGCAGGAGCCAAAACGGTCAGCCAGGACCAAGCCTGGAACGTGGATCTGGTGATCAAGGTCAAGGAGCCGCTGGAGACCGAGTACAAATACTTAGGTCGGCAGATTCTTTTTACCTACCTCCATTTGAGTGGGGTTGAACCTGCGCTCACGGAAGCTCTTCTAACCGCAGGAACGACTGCTATTGCCTACGAGACGGTCGAAGACCATTTGGGCCGCTTACCGTTGTTAGAACCGATGAGTGCGGTGGCGGGTACGATGGCGATTACCGTGGGGAGCCATTACCTCGCGCATGTGAATGGTGGTAAGGGGACGCTCCTTGGGATGCTGCTCGGGAAGCGCAACGGAAACGTCCTTGTGATCGGTGATGGTATTGTGGGGCGACATGCGGCTCGGGCCGCGTTGGGACTTGGGGCGAATGTCAGTGTCGCCGGATTGTTTGAAGAAAGACTGCCGAGCCTTAAAGCGGCAATTGGGGAGAATTTTGAGTTTATTTTTTCCACTCCAGAAAATCTTTCGGAAGCGACCCGTTCTGCTGATCTCATTGTGGGAGCCGTCCTGCTGCCCGGGGCCAAAGCGCCGTCCGTTGTTTCAGAATCTAGGGTCCGTGCCATGGAGCCAGGCTCAGTCATCGTCGATGTCAGTATCGATCAGGGAGGGTGCTTTGCAACCTCACGCCCCACATCGCATTCTGACCCAATATTCATGCAGCATGGCGTTATTCATTATTGCGTGACCAATATGCCAGGGGCGTATCCGCATACGTCCACGATTGCGTTGACCACCGCGACTCTGCCCTACGCCATGGCACTCGCAAATGAGGGATGTGAATCTTTGCAGAAAGATGCAGGGTTTGCGAAGGGCGCCAACGTTTACCAAGGCCATCTCACCTGTCGGGCTGTAGCCGAGGCCCTTGATAAGCTCGACAGGTATCGCCCATTTAAACTGTAAGATCCATTGAGAAAAAATTAGATTTGATCTGTCAGGTCTGGTTAAATCATGTGAGGCCTCGTAAAAGAATATGAGGCGTTGTATCGAGCCTGGCGGCATTTTCTTATTTTCAAACGGGAATCCAGTATTGCAAGAGTTCATTGAAGGGCCTGGGGAATGATTTCATAAAAGTCGATCATTGTTTGCCACATGAAAACAAACATTTGCCCTCGTTATTCACGTATTTCAGTTGCAAGGAGGACAGTCTATGATTCAGGAAGTAGAAGGGGACATTCTATTAACCAAAGCCGGCGCTGTCGCGCATGGGGTTGCCCCACATGACAATTTTGCCAACGGCTTGGCCCTTGCGCTGCGGGAGCGGTGGCCCGCAATGTACAAAGATTTCAAGCACGCCTGCCAAGTGTCTGAACCCAAGCCCGGTGAATTGTGGACCTGGGGCGGGGCAGGGGGTGTTCGTATTATCAACCTCCTGACACAGGAGCCACCGCCTAGCCACGGAGGTCGACCGGGGAAAGCGTCGGTGGAAAATGTGAATCATTGTCTTAAGGCTTTGCGGAAAACTATTGAAACCGAAAAATTCACCAGTGTGGCGCTGCCAAAGTTAGCCACCGGGGTTGGAGGCCTGGACTGGAAAGATGTTAAACCACTGATTGAAAAGCATTTGGGCGATCTGCCTATTCCCATCGTGGTCTATTCAACCTATCATCCTGGAGTTCAGGCGGCAGAGAAACTGTAAGCGGAGGTTGTTGAGGTAAGAAGGGGAGAGAGTTCGTTGAGGCTTTTAGGCCGAGAGCGGCCTTGGCGGCTCTCTTTTTTTCTATGACACTTCCAGGTTTTCTGCGGATGTCAGCTCCTCAGGGTTTTTCCCCGCACGCCGGTCGGCAAGGTTTCTCACTTCTTGGGCGGTTCAACGTCACGATGCCGAGGCGTCTCACCGAGACGTCTCTACAGGATGAGACAGCATGCAAAGGTACCACGTCCATTTTTTGTAGAGACGTTCCGGTGGAACGTTTTCCGGACCGTATTTCTGAGTCGCCCAGGGATCAGGACACGTTTCATTCATTCACTAAACAACAATGTTTGTATTTCTTTCCGCTCCCGCAGGGACAGGGAGCATGGCGGCCTAATCGTCCGGCGTTAGGTTTCACCATGGACACCAAAGCGTTTTTGATCCGCGCTTGTGGATCCTGGTGAAAGACTCGCTCGAGCATGGCGTATAATTCAGGATGCTTCCGTTTCATTTTTTCCGGGTTTTCAAAAAAGTATTCAGATACGACCGCAAAAAATTCGCCTTCATTTTTCAATCCATACGGATCGATATCCGAGTGCCCGGTCCGGATGTTTTCCATTTCTTGATGTATGAGCTTCAGCCATGGGGTCACGGCAGATGGTGGTAAGCCAATCGAAGGTACTCCATCTACCGCGCCGTCAGATTTATCCAGCAAATGGGTAAACTCATGAATGCCTACGTTGTGACGATCCTGACCCAGACGAAATCCTTGTAATAACTCAGGCTTGGACAGAATCATCATGCGATTCATCGCTCCACGCCCGACCATGCCCAGCACATCGTGGTTTCCTACAGACCCCATTTCGTATTGTTCATTAAAGGTGGTGGGGTAAATGAGTACCTCACGAATTTGGTCCCATTCCCACCCGGGAAACCCAAAAATGGGGATAATCGCACTTGTTGCCACCAATACACGCACGGTGTCATCAACGGATGTCTTAATGCCGGTGATCCGTTTTTCATGTAGAAAGATCTGCACTTCCTCTCGAAAGCGATTTTGTTCCGATTCTTCGAGTGTCCGAAAAAACGGGACTTCCCGTTGTAAAACGTGTTCCCACGATGTCGGAAATGGTTGTTTCCGAAGGGCTGCTCGACGGCGGTCTTTCCGGGTCAGAAACCGATAGAGAACTATAGCCACAAGAAACGCCACTACCATACGGAGGACGATCTCTGACGTTTCATGGCTACCAATCAACAGCATCATCAGAAGCAAGAGAAAGACAATGCTCGAAAGGAATAATGATAACCGGCGGGTCAGGCGTTCCTGGCGATGACGTGCGTTCATAGTAATCACCCATTGTAACAGGTGGGAGACGGACTCTCCTTTTTCCCATGATTTTCCGGGAGCTCTACACCTGCATAGCCTATGTGGGTAAAAAAGGGGCAATCCCAAGAGTAACCACTGAGGAAAAATGGATCACTTGAACGACTATTGAGAGACGGTACTCCAGGCCCGTTCCCAACATGACTGCATGTCCCGTCCTTCCAGGACCGGAATTTATTACCCTAAAACTACCCTGCAAATTTAAAAAAAACCGCTATTTGTGTTTAATGCCTGCAGCTTTTGCTAGGACGTGAATTTAGGATCAGAAATTGCTTTTTACAAAAATGTTGAGGGGGGTATTTGGTATCGGGCAAGCCAAATGTCAGCTGAATTTTGATTTTTCATACAAGGGAGGGGTTTCTTGAAAATTGCTCTCGGTGTCCTTCTCAGCATGAGGGCGAGTGATGTTAGGCGTGTTATCCTCAGAAAATGGCCTTGTGAACGGGAAGATGTGACTCGAATGCTTATCCCGGGTTTTGAAAGGAGAGGAGGGGAATTCCATGATTCAAAAAAATGATGTACTTGATTCAGAAGGGCCGATTTTTGACCGTTTGAGAGTAGTCGACATCATGGAGAAGGAGGTGCAATTTGGGCACAAGGAGACGAAGGGGGATGTGTTGGCCTCATTGATGATTGAGGGATTTGGTGGAGTGCCGATTGTGGATCGTAAACAACGGTTGTTGGGAATTGTCACGGAATTCGACCTTCTTGGCGTGCTTGATACGGGCAAAAAATTGAGTGACATATCAGCGGGTCAGATTATGACCCACGAAACGGTTAGCGTGACGCCAGATACTGATATAAGGACGCTGATCTATGTGTTACAGACCAATCATGTGATTCGGGTGCCTGTCATCGATAATAAAGATGGGAAACTGGTTGGCATCGTCGCAAGGCGCGATATTTTGTTGGGCTATGTCAGTTCTGAACCTGAGTAAAGGGGGCTGTTGAGAACAACTGTTCCACCTTATCAGGATGGAATAAGCGAGGCGGCGTTCCCTGCCTTCGCGCAGGCAGGGTGCCAGTTTCCCGTGCTCACGTATTGGAAGTACGCTCCGCGCATAAGAACGGCTGTGGCCTTCCCTTCGGCATTGCTCAGGACGGGACTGGACGAACCCTTTGAAAGGCTCAGGGCATGCTTTTTTGAACCGACCCAAAGCCTTTGGGATAGGCAACGCCACTCTGAGTATATTTCCCTTGAAAATCTCATTTATTCAAACTTCTCTAAAGAATTCCGCCTGACAGGGCGGGTTCTTTTCTCTCTTTTTGACTTACCCTAAGAACTGTAGTCCAAACCCTCCACTT
>QJYE01000113.1 GCA_003235785.1 Nitrospirota bacterium | reverse complement strand
CGAGTCAGGTGTCCTCTCTCAGAAATTGAATACACGGTTTAAGTAGGAATTTCAAGGTTCAGAATAAATTCCAAAGAATGAAACTCCTGAATCATTTCATCAATGAGATTTTGATATTCCTCAACCAATCGAGAACTCATTTTGATAGCAAATGCAATTTCCTGATGCGAAAGGCCTTTTTGACGGCACAAAAGAACTTGGCGAAAGGTATGAATGTATCGATGAATGGCATCGGGAGAATGATACGTTTCCCGTTGCACCTGTTCCACGGTTTTTCGTTCCAGGAACAATTTCCGGATGATGATTTTTTTATGGGTTAAAGTGGGTCCCAAATCATGAATGGTTCCACGGCGTGGCAACAAGCAATCATGTTCGGCTTCCCATTCGCGAATATATTTGCCGACAGTGGCGGGAGCAATCTTGAGCAAAATCGCCACCTCGGCGTTGGTCAGACAGCCTTTTTGTTCATACGCTTGTGTAAACAGACGCGCCGTGGCTTCGCGTTTCATCTCGCGAAGGAGTTTGCCGTTGGATCGTTCCATGATGTCAACGGGCCGCACCAAATCCAGGATCACACTGGTGAGTTGGCTCTGGGAAATGGATTTGCCATAGGAGGCTTTTTCCTCTTTATGAACGGTGGTCCAAGTGATTTGTCCCGGACGCAGATGATTCGTTTGGGGATAAAACTGGTTCACCATATCCAGAATGGATTGGACGAGCACCTGGCGAGTTCGCGCCCCACCCAGTTGAGGGCATTCCTGGTGGAAGAATGCATCCAGAGCTCCCGTAAAGGTTTTATACTGTTGAGGGCCGTACGTGGCCTGATTCTGGTTCAAGTGAGTTTTCATGGCCGCCTCCCTGCGCGTTTCGTAGTGCGCCCGGGCGAAGGTGCCCCCTTTTTTTCATCCTCCGCATAATAATGGTTGAGGCCGATGATCTGCATTTCGTTGAAGCGCCGTCGATAGTTTCGCTTGCGCCGGTAGGCCTCGTACAACTCCAAATAACTTTGAACACTTGGGGAAGAAATTCCGACGGTCAAGGCAATTTGAAGGGCCGCAAATCCTTTCTGCCGGAGAAAAACGACCCGGCTGAAATGCTGAATATAGCGCTCCACTGCATGGAGTGTATGATGAATCTGCCGGGCAATGGCCACCGGTTCTTGACCTTCCAACCACAGGCGGACTGCTACACCTTTATGGGTTACTCCGGGGCCGATATCTTTCAGCTGGCCTCGGGTGGGCACAAAAATTCCTTGTTGCTCTCGCAGTTCTTTGACATCTCGGCGGATCGTACGGACATCGCAGCCCAGAATCAGGGCCAAGTCTTCCTGGGTTAACACCCCGCCTTGTTCCTTCGCTTCTTCGGTCAGCCGAAGAATTCGCATTTGCCGTAAGGCTTTCAAACTCAATTGCGTGACCAACTGGGAATCGTCTTTCTCCAGTAACGTTAAGGTCACACTTACCATTTGACAGTCACGAATTGGCTTGCCTGCTCCTTCCGAACTGGCCACGCAATCATAACGCAGCTGGCCCGTCCGTAAGGGGTGGTTGCCTGGATCGGAAAAATAGACTTCCTGAACCACATCCACAAGCACTTCGGCTTCCCAGGGACTCATCCCTGTTCCTTTCACGACTTGGTTGATGAGTTGCTGGCTTTGAGTTTTCAACTCCAGGCGGGTCTGTTGACATTCTCTTGAATTCGATGTAGGTCTTATCATGAGGGTCTCCTC
>QJYE01000150.1 GCA_003235785.1 Nitrospirota bacterium | reverse complement strand
TAGATGCCTACGAACAACAACGCTCACGGACTTTCCAGCAATCGAATTCTGGAGGGGCGCAAACTCAGCCATCTCCAAGTTCTCCGTTGTCGTTTCTTCCTTCAGAATCTCTTCAGCGTCCTGTCACTCAGACTGCCCGTTCTTCTGCTGACCGAAACCAGGAAATTTCTCCAAACGAAAATATTGCATCAAGGGAAGTTATCTCAGGATCGGCTGTCGCGTATGTCTCTCCGGCTCTCTCAAACTTGGCCCCATCATCCCGTGTCCCCTCGGCTTCTTCTCCTCACATCAATACCGATGCGGAGAAGATTGCCTATCAACACGCGTTCAATTTGTTACGGGAAAGAAACTATCGCGGGGCTGCCAGGGAATTTTCAGGATTTCTTCGCACATTCCCCAACTCACCCTTAGCGGCCAACAGCCAATATTGGTTGGGTGAATGCTATTATGGGCAACGGCGTTTTCAAGAAGCCATTGATGAATTTGAACGTGTCTTTGCTTTGTATCCTACCAGTAATAAAGTTCCCGCCTCACTCCTCAAAATTGGCTATACCCATTTAGAACTTCAGCATCTCTCCATGGCGCAATCAGTTTTTCAACAGTTGGTCCGCACGTATCCTCAAAGCACCGAAGCCATCAAAGCTCACGGCCGCCTCCAAGCCGTCAACGCCCTTCTCCACAACCCTTCCTAATGTAGTTGCGGTATCGTCTTGGTCGCACAGTCTTTCTAAAAGAATGTGGGGAAAAGCCCAATCTTAGAAGTGGTCCCCAATTTTCAGACAGGTTACGAAGTGAAATTTCTGCTTGTCATTATGCCGCCTTTTCGGCATCTAGATTCGCGCCATAGACGGCATCCGGTGTCCGTCTGTTCAGTGCTTGATGGCGGCGTTCCGTATTGCGGAACTGAATTGCGGAACTGAAAATAGTGAGTCAGTCCAAAACCTAGGACCGCTGGGGTTTCATAGGCCAGCAAGTAGATATCCTTATACTTCACACTCCGCCACAGGTGCTCGACAAAGACAGTGTCGCTGCTGCTGTTGACGTGATGCGCCCGGAGCACCGCCGTGAAGGGTTCACTGGTGAATTGCGCCTCTTGGTCAGTGTTACAGATCTCTATTGCCCCATCGTGCCTTAGGGCTTTTTCCAGCGCTTCAATATACGGAGCCGCCTCAAGAGAATTTGAGATCCGCCCCGCCAGTACCTGCCGCGAATATCAGTCGAGAATGATCGTCAGATACATAAACCCCTTTGCCATCGGCACATAGCAGATGTCACTTGCCCACACCTGATTGGGTCGGTCAATCGTCAGGCCCTTGAGGCGGGAGGGGTAAATTTTGTGCCCTTGCCCTGGTTGACTGCTCCGCGGTTTTGGATACACCCCCCCTAAGACTCATCTGGCGCATCCAACGTTGCACCCGCTTCCGATTGACCGAATACCCCCTGTCGGATTTCTTTGCACAGACGCCGACTCCCATAAAACGGCCATTTGAGATAGAGCTCATCGATCCCTCGCATCTGCTCGACATCGGCCGTTGAGACACCCCGGTCATGGGTGTAGAGGCTTGCTCGGGACACGGCCAACAGTTGACACTGCTGGCTCATCGAGATCCGTTGTTTAGCATTGATCATCGCTTTGCGCTCGTTCATCGGCCGTGTCCGAGCGCATTGGCTAAAAAATCCTTCTCCATCGTTAATTGCCCAATCTTAGCATGCAACTTCTGTTGCGGCTGTGTTTGGTCTGCGGCTTTGCCACTGCCCGCCCCAAAAACCGTTTCAGCCTTGGTGGTCAGTTTCTTTTTCCAGTCCTGGATCTGATTGGGATGGACGTCAAATTGCTCGGCTCATTTAGCCAGGGGGCGATCCACCCGGATGGCGGCCAAGGCCACTTTGGCCTTAAACAGGGAGGAGTGATTTCGTCGTGTACGTTTGGGCATCTTCGGCTCCTTTCATAAAAACAGCGCAGGATACCCCTCAGCTTGCTGAGGGGAGGAATGCGCAAATGGGATTAGACAACACATTGCGAAACTTTACGGGTTGGCAACGGTGATCAGGAACTTCAGGAAAGTCAATGGAACTTCTTGGCATTTCCTTATATTGCCAGCTTAAGAATTCTCGTTTTCAAACCGACCTTTTGAGATAGCGTATCTTGCGTGCATTGCCAAACATTATCAAACATTTGTTATGTCAAAAAGCCAATCGCATATCCGCACGTTAACGGGTCTTCGCGGGTTTTCGGCCTTGTGGGTCCTGCTCTTCCACACGTGTTATGGCGCATCGAATGGCTATCTTCCTGGGTTCAGCGAAAAAATTGACTGGGGAATATTGAGAAATATCATCGTTCAGGGAGCGTATGCCGTAGATATCTTTTTTGTCTTGAGCGGCTATATTTTGACCCATGTGCATCGGAGGGAGTTCGAAAAATCCCTCACGCTGAGCCATGTGAAAAGTTTTTTATTGTTGCGATTGGCTAGAATTTATCCGCTCCATCTAGTGGTCGTCATCCTATTAAGCGGGGCCTATTTCTCTGGAATGTGGGACACAAAAGTCATTGCGCTGAAGGAGGTTGTGTTAAGTGTCTCGCTCACCAATAGCTGGTCAAATCCTTCGATCAATACCCCCGCTTGGTCGGTGAGCACTGAGTGGATGGCCTATTTGGCCTTTCCTCTCATCATTCCTCTTCTTGTCCGGATTAGGAGTCCTCTTTGGCAATTTTCCGGGATTATAGGTCTCAGCACAGTATATCCGCTGTGTGTCATGGGGTATGACTGGTTCTGGAATTGGCATTGGGGGTGGGTTTCGCTCTTTCGGGTCATGAATGGATTTGTCTTGGGTTGTCTCCTGTATTATTTTCAAGAAAATAGTCCTCTCGTGAAACACTCGTCCCTTTCTTCCGTAGGGTGTTTAGGGTTCCTTGGCCTCTTGGTCTTTTTCCTAGTAATCGGAGCTCCGATCATTTTTATCTATCCCTTTATCCCATGGTTTATTCTAACTTTGGCTCAAGCTCGCCATGGGATAGGAAGCATATTTTCCAATAAAGTGGCGATTCTATTGGGTACGGTTTCATTTTCGATCTATATGGTGCATTACCCTGTCCTGGAAGTGTTCCGCTTGGGGTTGAATGAGTATTACTCGAGTCTCATTCCAGCGGTAGATCAGGGCATGTTGTGGCTGCATCTCTGTTTCATTCTTTTATCGGTTCTTGCCGTTTCTTGGCTGTGTTATTGGGGCATTGAGAAACGCTGCCGCGAGTACCTCAAGTCACAATGGGGCCATCCTGAAACAGCTCAACCACATTTTGTGGGACAAGAGACTGCAGTAATTATTCCCATTGCACGGAAAATCTAATTCACGGAAGTTTTTTCTCGAATCGGTAATGAAAATATATGAGGTGTGTCATCAGGTCCACATTAGACAGATGGGAAGCTATGATTATTTTGTGGATGTCTCTCAGGCAAATGGTAGGGGAAGGCCAGTCAATGGAGAAGAGAGAACGATGTTTTTTAACTGAGCCGGATGTTTTTGTGTGCTGGAATCTCCGGGACCAACGCGAAGGGGTGGTGCATGGTTTTCCAGGATTCTCCGCGTTGTTCAATCAGAGATTCGTGAATGGGCCCTAACCACTGGTCGGCTTTATAGAGGTATTCGATTTTATATGGATTGATTCCCATGATTCTGCAACAAGTGGCATCCACGGCAGGAAGATTTCTCCCCATGACCAGAACTCCGGCTTGAACTGGATCGCCCATAATCGGACCATCGCCTTCCATCCCGATGATGCCGTCGACAATAGCAAAATGAGGTTTCAGGGTGGCATTAATATCCAAAATGGATTGCGGTATTCCCGCTTGGTGTAACACATTCTTTGGCCAACCGTAATAGTTTCCGGGCATCACACCAAAAAAATTTTTCATGGATAAGGTGGTGCCGGCCCAATGGTGGGTTTTCATCTTGGCCAGAGAAACCACCCAATCAACTTGTTGTACTACTCGAGGAAAGGTCAGAGTGGTCAGTTTCGTATGGCCGCCCAGGTTTGGCATGGAAATGCCTTCCATTGTATTTAAATCCTGAAAGGGAATTCGATCCTCATATAGTGCATCAGCCAGTCCTGAATCCTCCAAGACCAAGAGGGTGTCGTGACGATGCCCGGGTCCCTCTGCGACAACCACAGACGCTGCCCCAAGAGAAAGAAAGGCTTCGACGGCTCCTCGCACGACGAGTGGATGCGTGTTGATATGAACAGAAGACTTGTGAGGTTCAACCAGATTGGGTTTCAGCAGGATTCGTTTTCCTTTTAACTCGTGAGTGCTGACTCCGAGTTCATGCAGACCTTCACGGATCAACTTCGCAAAATCGATTTGATAGTGTGAAGCTTTTCCAATAAAAGTAGATGAGGTTAAGCGGGGTTCAGTAAGCCATCGAAACAGGGAGAAACCAGACAGTGTTAAGCCGCCGCCTATCAACGTGGCTCGCAAAAATTCTCGCCGGGATAGGGTGCATTCTGTTTGTGGAGACGAACAAATTGACATGGGAATCTATCCTTGCCTCGTCAGATTGCCTGAAATCTCTTGATCAGCATTCTGAAGCCATAAAGAGTGGAGCCTCTGGGACGGGTGAACGCTGGACAAGAGGAGAGCGAGTGATGGAACCGGATAGGATCCGTATCGCTCTTGTTGATGTATGCTCTGCAGAGCAAGTTCGGCCGCGTTGGCTGGTTTGCGCCCCCAGGCTTCCAGGCCAAGCAGGGCCCACCCCAGAGAGATGGGGGTTCTCAGGCCGGGGAGTTCTTGTAATAAATAATCAAGACTTCTTTCTATTTCTCTGGTTGGAGTCATGCCCGACAGAGCCTGGAGAGCGATGCCGGTACATTCAGGTAGCGGATGTAATTCCTTCCCAAAAGCAATAGTATTTCCATAATTCCATCCCCCGTGTTGCAATTGACGATCGAGAAGCATCTGTTTTCCCTGGATGACGCGGGAATGTGTGCCCAACCCTGCCTTCTGTAAAGCAATCATGGCCAAGGCTGTTGGAAGGACCCAACTATGGGTGTCAGCAATCCACGGCCATCCTATGAGAGAAGGATCATGCCCAGCATATGGGCCAGTTGGTTTAGGAATATGGTGACCGACAAAGTGCAATAAAAAGTGAATGGCCGCTTTCTGAGCTTCTCGAAAGTGTGAAGAGCCTTGCCATGCCCAAATAGCCAAAGGCGTTGGCCAAGAAGCCTCAGAATGGGAGGGAGAGATGCTGATGCACCCATCGTTCGCTTGTTGGGAAACCAAGTATGCTCTCCCACGGTCACAGCTTTCACTATCGAATTTATATGCCGACATTGAGATAATGGCCCAGGCGGTTGAGTCAGGCCGGGCCTCTTCCCCAGGATGATAAGGAAACCCTCCGTTTGGGAGCTGCATGGATTTCATACGTTCCAGAGAATGAAGAAATGGATCTTGAATCATTGAGGCGAATTGGGTGCGAAAGAATATGTCAAGGAAGACTCGACTCCCATGGTTTTCGGTTTAAACAGGGAGAATCTTAAAGAGACCCACATTGCGTTTTTGGCTTTCCAGCACCTCCCGCCGCATCCCTAGTAATTTTTTTTCATACCCGCCTCCCACTCCGTCATGCCCGCAAGTTGTCGGTGGGGATCCATCCGACGAACTTCATCGATGGATGCTCGGTGAAATATGGCGGGCATGAAGAGGAAGGGTTCTACGTTTGCTCAGTTTCCCATGGCCTCCCCTTCTGTCATCCCCGCCAGTCGTTAGCGGGGATC
>QJYE01000362.1 GCA_003235785.1 Nitrospirota bacterium | reverse complement strand
CTATATGGAGAAACTGACGAGACCCTGGGCAACCCATTACTATCGGGTGAAAATTCAAATATAACTCAGGGAATCAGACTCGAATATCTAAAGAATTCGAGTCTGACCCCTCAATGTGCCCCTACCCTGACTGGAGTAGAAAGGGTAGGGACTTTGCTCTCCCATTTTATGAAACCAACACGAAAGATTAACCAGGCAAATCAGAGGTTTCCTTTTTTTCAATGGGCAACGGGAAGGAGATAATGATCCCGCCCATCACGTCACCCAGCTTAAAGTCACGTTTCCCACTCAAAATATGTCCATTATGACAATTCACGCAAGCCTTTGAGACTGCTCGATCAGCAAAAATGGCTTTAAAGAATCGTTGATCCCCTCTCGTGATGACGCCGCTATAGATCTCATCAGGATCGTCAGCCACCACTTGCAAGCCCGTTTCTTCAAAGACCGTACTTGGACCATTTTCCTCGTAAATTGGCCAGAGACTGGCTAGACGATATCTGAGACCTGAGCCACCCATTTCAACCACCCGTCCCGCCATTAAAAGCATTTGTGCCGGGAGGGGAAGCGCCTTTCGTTGCTTCCAGGCTTCGGCGGCCACCACGATGCGCTCTTCCTGTAATCGATCCACAACATGAGTGGTATATAAGGCCCGATCCGCAGCAATCACCGCATGAATATACTTGGCTACGACTTCCGGGGAAAAACTCACCTCCACCTTCTCTTCACTCGAAGCGATGGCTAAACCGCCAAACCCCCAGAACATGACGGCACTCACAATTGATCCGAAAAGGAAACGTTTCATGTGCATGACCGCCCCTCCTTTCACCCGGTTAAAATCAGTGAACACACCTTACATCCGATTGGACCCAATTCAGTCGATTCCATTGCTGGAAAATATCCCCGCTCACCACCAGCGTCTCATATACCACCCTTGACTCATTCCCCTACTATGGAATTTGAAGCCGTTTCGAAGGAATAATTTCTTGCCCCTCTTCTAATAACTCTAAACCAAACCGGGGATTGTCTTCTATTTCATGGGCGCTTCTCCGACCTTCCGGTGCCTCAAACGTAAATTGTGCCGATGTCACATGATTGGCTTTAACCGTCACCGGTTGTTCAATAAATTCATTGACGCCTGGATGCCAGGCGGCCAACACATAGTCCCCTGGGGGAATATCCGAAATATGAAATTTTCCATCTTCTTGGGTAATCGAAAAATAAGGATTCTCGGCCACTAACCCCCAGGAAAACATATACGGATGAAACCCGCATTGCATCACAAACACATTCCGCCCTTTTCGTAGATGAATTCTTTCTATCATCGGCTCACCAGCCATGTATTTTTTCCCAAAAATTCCGGCAATGTTCAAGTAAGGATTCATGGGTAGTGGTCGATTGAAGAGCACCCGAGCCCCCCGTTTCCTTGCAGTCTCATATCCTTGAATATCATGCTCAACGGGATCCATGTTGACCACTTCAATTTCGTCACGATCTTTCAACACATTCACGAACGGAATAAACTCACAGTCGATGGACTCAATGCGGACTTTCGGCAAAACAAACGATTTACCCTTCGTCACATCCTTCAGCATGACCACTACATCCTTGAGGGTCTGATTCGGCCCAATAATAAAGTCCTCAACAATTCGCCACCCGGTTCCCGTTGAAATGGTTCCACAAAACACAGGGTCTGGAATCGTCACAAGATTAAAAGCCATGGGTCGTGGTTTTTCGCC
>QJYE01000058.1 GCA_003235785.1 Nitrospirota bacterium | reverse complement strand
TGGCGGGGGGATAGGAGAGAATTCCCCTGAGATACGGGCACAGGTGTGCGCCGGCATGGAATGGTGTGGGTTGCACATAGACGCGGTTCGTAATGAGCAAGCCATCAATTTGAGCCCAGGGAAGGCTGCGAAGATTAGCTGCGACGAGTCATCCATGGCTGCGTATGTCGTGGCGACCGATGAAGAAACACTCATTGCGCAGGAGACCATGCGTTGTCTTGGGCAATCAAAGGAGTCGTAGGGTGGATTTTGGTTTGGACATAGCGCCCGCAGGTATCATTGAGACTGCGAACTCAACCAACTGCGCATCTGTTGTCCTGCTCGACAAGGGAAAGCTTTCCCTTGTAGCCATTAACAGGGGCGTGAATCGATCCCTCCTTCGTCATCCCCGCGGTCGGTGGCGGGGATCTATCCGAATAGAAGAGCAGATGGATTCCCGCCAACAACCTGCGGGAATGACGGCGGGAGGGTGTGAGGGAATGACGGAAAAATGGCCGGGAATGACAAAAAAAATCGGGAAGGACAAATAGGGGTGGGCGGACCTGACAGATGAAGAGACGGGAGTGCCAAAACACGAGGGGAGAATGACAGCAGCAAAGGTTCTTACTTTCCCTTTTTTACAATTTGCTGACCGAGGAGGGCACCGATGCTTCAAGAGGTCAATATAGGGCGGCGGTCGGGTTTTCAATCTGCCAACATTGAACAGTATCGCTGGCTGATTGGTGACGAACTGATTGATGAGATTCTCGCCCTGGCGAAGGCCTTAAAGGGCGTGAGGATTTGTCAGATCAATTCCACGGCGTATGGGGGCGGAGTGGCGGAACTCTTGCCCAGGATTATTCCCATTCTCAGTGGGTTGGGGATTGACTGTGACTGGCGATTGCTTCATGCCCCATCAGATTTTTTCACCGTGTCGAAAGCCTTCCATAACGCCCTGCAAAGTAAGCCCCATGAATTGACCCAAGGCGAGAAGGATCTCTATTCCCGGGTGAATGAACAGAGTGCCAAGCTCCTGGAAGCGTCCTATGACGTCTTCGTCGTTCATGATCCACAACCTGCGGCGCTTCGCGCCTTTGCCGGACCCCGACATGCCAAGTGGATTTGGCGGTGTCATATTGATAGTTCGCATCCCGATGAACAGGTCAGCCAATTTTTGCGGCCTTTTCTTGAGGAATACGATGCCATGGTTTTTACCATGCCGCAGTTTGTCTTGCCGGATCTCCGGACCAAACGTGTGGCATTTATTGCCCCCGCCATTGATCCACTGGCGACGAAAAATATGGAATTGCCGTTGGAAATCTGCAAGCGAGCCATGGCCGATTCGGGCATTGATCCCGAGCGTCCGGTCTTGTTGCAAGTCTCCCGGTTTGATCCATGGAAAAACCCCCTGGGTGTGATTCGAGCCTACCAGTTAGTTAAGCAAGAAATGCCTGATGTGCAATTGGTGTTTATCGGGGCGATGGCTGGCGATGACCCTGAGGGCTGGGTGCTCATGGATCAAGTCGAAGAGGAATCCATTAAAGACTCCAATATTTTTGTGTTTACAAATCTGGGTGGTGTGGGGAATGCGGAAGTCAATATGTTTCAACGCGGGTGTGACGTCGTGATTCAAAACTCAATCCGGGAAGGATTCGGGCTGGTTGTCTCAGAAGCCTTTTGGAAGGAAAAACCCGTGGTGGCAGGAAAAGCCGGCGGCATTCCCATGCAATTTCCTGAGGCGTATCATCAGTACCTGGTGCAGGATAACGAAGAAGACTGTGCCGAAAAAATCCTTCATCTTCTGAGGCATCCCGGCGAACGAGGGACATTTGGTCGTGCGGCACGTGAGCATGTGCGAAAACATTTTTTGACCCCGCGGCTGGTGCGTGATGAATTGGAACTGATCAAAGAATTGGTTGGCGTCGGGGCGTGACCGTGCTGTGCGTTTCTTTTACAATGTTTCTTTTTGAATCATCCACCCTGGGATTATCATGAATCTGGCCAGAGGCAGTGGAATTTTGTTGCACCCAACCTCCCTCCCCGGGAAATGGGGAGTCGGTGATTTAGGACCCACCGCCTATCAGTTTGTAGATTTCCTGAAGGCGGCGGGTCAGGGTTGGTGGCAGATGTTGCCATTGGGACCAACTGGCTATGGCAATTCTCCCTACATGTGTTTCTCCGCTTTTGCGGGGAACCCCCTGCTCATTAGTCTCGAAAAACTGGTGGAGGATGGGTTTCTCTTGGCGAAGGATGTGAAAAAGTTTCCATCTTTTTCCGTCCAACAGGTGGAGTACCGTCGTGTCATTGAACAGAAGCACCTCATGTTCAGAAAGTCCTATCAACAGTTTAAAACCAATCCCCCTTCTGAGCATCGTCAAGCTTTTTCTCTGTTTCGGGAGAAGCATGCTTCCTGGCTAGAAGACTTTTCTCTCTTTATGGCGTTGAAAGAAACCCATAAGGGGCATGCGTGGACTCGATGGGAGCCTCCACTGATCACTCGAGATCCACAAGCCCTGCAGAAGTACAGTCGTCGCCTGAGGGACAGGATGGATTTTCATCGATTTCTCCAGTATCTCTTTTTTCATCAATGGGCTGCCTTGCGGCAGTATTGTCACGCCAACGGAATCCAGATCATTGGCGATCTGCCGATTTATCTTGCCCATGATAGTGCCGAAGTCTGGTCACATCCCGATTTGTTTTATCTGGATGATCAGGGACAATCCTCAGTCGTGGCCGGCGTGCCGCCGGATTATTTCAGTGCAACGGGGCAACGGTGGGGGAATCCGATTTATCGCTGGGACGTCAGGGCCAGGTCAGGGTATCACTGGTGGATTGATCGATTCCGGGCCAACCTGGCCCTTGTGGATATCTTGCGAATGGATCATTTTCGCGGGTTTGAATCCTATTGGGAAATTCCGGCCTCTGAACCGCATGCCAACAATGGCCGCTGGGTGAAAGGTCCGGGGGCCGAATTATTTTCGGTCGTCAAAACGGCACTTGGGGACTTGCCGGTCATCGCGGAGGATTTGGGAGTCATTACGCCGGAAGTTGAAGCCTTGCGGGATACCTTTGGTTTTCCAGGCATGCGAATTTTGCAAATGGCTTTTGGTCGTGACCCTAAAGCCCATACCTATCGCCCCCACAATTATTCTCAGAATTGCATCGTCTATACGGCCACTCATGATCACAATACGACGGTGGGATGGTTTACGGCCGAACCGGGGAAGGAAACCACCCAAAACAAAGACGAGGTCGAGGAGGAGCGTGCGAGGGCGTTGCACTATCTCGGGACGGACGGTCGTGAAATCCATTGGGATGTGATTCGATTAGCCATGAGCTCGGTAGCCCGATTAGCCATTGTTCCGCTTCAGGATGTCTTGGGATTGGGGAGTGAATGCCGGATGAATCGCCCAGGCACGCTCAAAGGAAACTGGGAATGGCGATTCCTCCCTGATCAGCTGACGGAGGAAGTCGGGATCCGACTCAAGGACCTGACCGGTTTATTTGATCGATTACCAACGACTACGTCTCATTCACTATCGGGACACGTCACGATTTCCTGAATAAAAGGAGCACAGAATGAAAATTTTGGTGGCAGTTGATCCTTCAGAGCATGCACTGGAGGCCATTCGATTTGTGAAATCGGTGGATTGGCCAAAGGAATCAGAACTGTATCTCATCCATGTTATCGAGATGAAACATGCGTCTTCTTTGATTCCGTCTGATGGGCCTTCCAGTTGGGATATAGTCATTTCCGAGGCACGGGGAAAATTAGTTGCTGAGGCGAAGGGCTTTCTTGAGCGCACGAAGAAGGAGATTGTCGCCGAAAGGCCTTTGGCCATTTCATCCCTTGTGATGGAAGGGCTTCCGGGTGCGGAAATTTTACAGGCGGTGAAGGACTATCAGATTGACCTGGTCCTCTTAGGTACTCGCGGCCTTTCTAATGTCAAACGGTTTCTCCTTGGGAGTACCAGTGATTGGGTGATGAGAGAAGCTCCGTGTTCGGTTCTCCTGGTTCGTGACAAACTCAGTCAGGTGACGATGGGGGAAAAGTCCGCCAAAATTATCCTGGCCACCGATGGGTCATCGAATGCTTTGAGTACTGTGCAAATGCTCGGTCTGTTGACTTGTAAGACCCCTCCAAAAGTGACGGTGACGCATGTGGTGGGAAGGCCTGCCTACTTGGAGGGTTGGCATTGGGGAACAGTCAAAGGGGCATTTACACCATTAGCCGAACAACTACTGGAAAAAGCTCAAGCAGAAGGGGCCAATCACCTTGAGGAAATCAGCCAAAGAGTCAAAGCACTCGGCATGAAAGTCGATACGATGTTGCCCAAAGGAGACCCTGCTGAAGAAATTGTCAAAATCGCCGAGCGTTCAAAGGCAACCTTGATCATGGTTGGATCAAAAGGATTCATGGGAGGAAAGCTCGTCCCCTTGGGAGGGGTCGTCAGAAAAATTGCTCGCTATGCCCCTTGCTCTGTGTGGCTCACCCGCCCTGGTAAATCTGGGAAAGAAGGTTGATACCGAATCAGGTGTAACAGGGCCGGTCAAGACGAAGAGAGAGACTGTCTCACCTGCTCAGGGTTTCCTGTGGTGAGAACTGCCACTATGGGCGGTCTATTCCAGAAATGTTGGACTCACCTTAATTCAATGGAGCGCGATGCCTGTTTCCGGTCAAAAAAAGCTTAACATGTGCTGGCATGCCCTGGATGGTGACTCCGTCTTAAAGGTCGTGGCCAGTCAGGAGAAGGGGTTATCTCAGGATGTCGCTGCCCAGCGTCTGGCCCTCTATGGCCCCAACCGTTTACTTCCACCAAAAAAACAAGGCGCGTGGGAACGGTTTCTCGCCCAGTTCCACAACCTTTTAATTTATATCCTGTTGGGAGCGGGTGCGGTGACCGCATTGCTCGGACATTGGGTGGATACCAGTGTGATTCTTGGGGTCGTGGTCATCAATGCCATCATCGGATTTATTCAGGAAGGGAAAGCCGAACGGGCGATGGATGCCATTCGCCGCCTGCTCTCGCTTCAAGCCAGCGGCCTTCGTGATGGAGCACGTTGCCAAATTCCAGCAGAACGACTGGTTCCCGGTGATATTGTGTTTCTTCAATCAGGGGATAAAGTTCCCGCGGATTTGCGTCTTCTGAAGGTGAAAAATTTGCGCATTGAGGAAGCTGCCTTAACCGGTGAATCCCTTCCCGTCGAAAAACATGTGGCGCCGGTGCCGGAGTCTGCGCCTATTGGTGATCGAAAAGGTATGGCCTATTCGGGAACCCTGGTGTCATATGGCACAGGGACCGGGGTGGTGGTGGCGACGGGCGATGTCACAGAAATTGGCCGGATCAGCACCATGCTGGCCCGGGTGCAGACACTCACGACGCCGCTGCTTCGAAAGATCGGAGAATTCGGCACCAGGCTGAGTATCGCCATCATCGCCGGAACAGTTGGCGTGTTCCTCTTCGGGGTGTTGTTTCGTGAGTACCTGATCAGTGACATGTTTCTTGCGAGTGTGGGATTGGCTGTGGCCGCTATTCCCGAGGGGTTACCCGCGATCATGACGATCACGCTGGCCATTGGCGTTCAAGCCATGGCCCGACGTCATGCGATTATTCGCCGTTTACCGGCAGTCGAAACCTTAGGCTCTGTAACGGTCATTTGTTCGGATAAAACGGGGACCCTCACGCGAAATGAGATGACGGTTCAAACGATGGCCACCGCCGCCTATACCATCGATGTCAGTGGTGTCGGATATGATCCGCATGGGGGGTTCTCTTTACATGAAAACCCGGTCGCGCT
>QJYE01000145.1 GCA_003235785.1 Nitrospirota bacterium | reverse complement strand
TGTGGATTAAGGGTAAGTGGTCTCTCCGGTGAAACGTTCGAGTTCAGTCAGGGCAATCGAGAGATCGTATTTGGCCTGCGCATAGTCTATCTGTGTTTGCCGCAAGACCCGTTGGGCATCCAGCACATCCAGCAGACTGGCCTCCCCGTATTTAAAGCTGACTTGGGCGATGCGTAGCGCCTCTTGTGCCTGCTTGAGCAGCCCTGTTTCATATGTGGCAATTTGTGCGGCCGCGGCTTGAGAAAGTTGAATCTGCTGGGCGATGCCTTTGAGAAGTTCCTGCTTGGCCCGAAGGAGGCTCGCTTCCCGTTGCCGCAAGGTGCCTTTGGCTTGGGCAATGTCCCCCTGGCGTTGATTCCACAAGGGAAAAGGAATGGAAACCGCCGCGATATAGGCTTCTCGCCCTGCGTCACGTTGGTATCCTCCACTCAGCGTCACATCGGGTATGCGAGCCTGTTCCTCCTGACGGTGGGTGTGCTGCGCTTGCACTATGAGTTTTTTCCATTTGGTAATGATGGGATGGTTCGCCAAAGACTGCTCCAAAAGTGTCTCGAGGTGTAAGTCTCCACGCCAGGTGGCAAAATCGCCTTGAATGGAGAATTCAAGCCCCAATGCCCCGGCAGTGAGGCTATTGAGTGAGGCTTGGATGGACTGGACGACACCCCTGGTCCGGGCGACCTCTTTTTGAACTTTCATGCTCTCTACCTTGACTTTCACGGCCTCAAAAGGGGGCGCTTCACCGGCGTCAACGCGACGAAACACGGCTTTTCGGACTTCTTCCATCGTCCGAACATTCTGGATAGCCGATTCCGTTTGGCGTTCGGCGAATAAGAGGTCATAGAAAGCCTGTTTGGTTGCGGCAATCAAATTCAGTTTGGCTTCTTCTTTTGAGGCCAGGGCGCCGTCTAATCCTGCCTGGGCTGCCTGTTGGCGTGCAGCACGTTTTCCCGGCCATTCTACGGGCTGGTAGAGGGTGACATACCGTTCGGTGAGAGTGGTGCCGGTAGGTTCTTTGACAGTCCCTCGTCCGCTCTGAAAGTAAAGCGTGGGATTGGGGTAGGAGGAGGCGGAGATTTTGTTCCCTTCCTTTTGTTCGATGACACCCTCGCTTTCCGCCATGAGGGGATTTTTCTCTAAGGCCATGGCCAGAATATCTGGCAGACTATAGGTCGGGACAGCGGCCTGTGGTATCGCGACATCCGCTGCCAGCGCAGAATGCCAACTGAGACCACACAATATGATGAGCCACATGATTTGTTTACAGCACATAAAATAATCCCTTCTTGTGATGACCACATTAACTTTAATTTGCAGCGGTGTGTGTGGGAGGTTCAGGGGAAATGGTTTGTTGTTTTCTCGAACGGCAAAGGGTTTCATACAGCGCTGGAATAATTAACAGGGTCAGGGCCGTGGATGTGATCAATCCGCCAATCACGACGGTGGCCAGAGGTCGTTGGACTTCCGCTCCCATGCTGGTGGCGACGGCCATAGGCAAAAATCCCAGACTTGCGACGAGAGCGGTCATCAAGACGGGGCGAAGACGATCCATGGCTCCCTGTGCGACGGCTTCACGGGTTGGAAGCCCTTCGGTTTCCAGTCCCTGGATGCGGCTCACCAGGACCACGCCGTTTAACACGGCAATCCCGAAGAGGGCTACGCAGCCGATCACGGCAGAAATGCTCAAAGGTAACCCGCGCAACCAAAGAGCAAAAATCCCACCCGATAAGGCCAAGGGCACATTCAAAAATATCAATAAGGCCGGACGAATGGCACCAAAAATCACAGAGAGAATAGCGATGATGAGGAGTAACGTAATCGGCACCACCACAGCCAGTCGTCGTGAGGCCTCTTCTAAATGTTTAAATTGTCCGCCCCACTCCAGGTAGTACCCCTGAGGAAGAGTGACGCGGTCGCGAATCACCTGTTGAGCTTCGGTGACAAAGGAGCCAAGATCCCGACCACGGATGTTGGCTTCAACCACGAGCCGGCGTTGAATATTTTGTCGACTGACTTGCGCGGGACCTTCATCGACTTCAATGGTGGCGACGCGGGACAACGGCACCAGTTCGCCATGCGCGGTGGGGATCAGGATGTTGCCAAGAGCCACCGGACCGGCCGACGCGTCATCGGAAAGACGGACAATCAGATCAAAGCGGCGTTGACCTTGAAAGACGGTCCCCACCGTCTGTCCCACTCTTGCGGATTCAATGATGCCCAACACATCTTTGGCACTCAGTCCGTATCGCCCGATTTGATCCCGGTCCACGATCACCCGGATCCTGGGGACACCGGTGACTTGCTCCACTTTAATATCGGCTGCTCCCGGCACCTGTTCGAGCGTGCGTGCGACCAATTCGCCTTGATGCCGTAAGACCTCAAGATCCTCCCCGAAAATTTTGATGGCCAGATCCGACCGGGTGCCGGCAATGAGTTCATTGAATCGCATCTCAATCGGCTGCGTGAAACTGAGTCCCACTCCGGGAACCGCTTTAAGAATGGCCGTTTTGAATGTTTCGATCAACGCCTCTTTTGAGGCAGTCGTAGTCCATTCGTTTCGAGGTTTTAAGATGACAAAGACATCAGACATATCAATGCCCATCACGTCGGTGGCCACTTCCGGACTTCCCGTTCTGGTCACCACCTGGACGACTTCCGGAAATTGGCGCAACGCCCGTTCCACGCCCAAGGCTGTTTCCACTGATTCGGTCAGGGAGACGCTTGGGAGTCTCCACACTTGAATGGCCATATCGCCTTCCTCTAATCGAGGAACAAACTCGACCCCTAAACGGGATCCGATTACCAGACTGAGAATAAACAGGAGGATGCCAGGAATGACCACCATCGCCGGCCGGTTCAAAGAGATCGCTAACCATGGTCGATAGAGCCGGCGCAAACGCCGAATAAGCCAGGTTTCTTCATGGTTCGGCCGGGCGCGGGCAAACCAATAGGACAGCACAGGCACGCCTCCTACCGCAAAGAGCAGTGAAGCGGCCAGGGCAAAAATGACGGTCATGGCCATCGGGCGGAACATTTTGCCTTCTAACCCGAGCAACGACAAAATTGGAAGATACACGACGATGATAATGCCGACCGCAAACACAATGGGTCTCAACACTTCCCGCGCGGCTTCTTGAATCGTCGCCAGCCTTTCCTCCTTCGATTGGCGGGAGACGTTTCCGAGACGACGCAGAATGTTATCGATCATGACGACCGATCCATCCACAAGCAGTCCAAAGTCAATGGCTCCCAGGCTCATCAGATTGCCGGAGATGCCGGCGTGATACATGCCGGTGAACGCCATCAGCATGGAGAGAGGAATGGCCAGCGCCACAATAAATCCGGCGCGAACATCTCCTAAAAATGAAAAGAGAATCGCGACAACCAGTAGACCTCCTTCGAGCAAATTATTCCTGACGGTTTTGATGACTTTTGAGACGAAAAGGGTCCGGTCATAATAGGGTTCAATCACCACGCCAGCTGGAAGCGTGGCTTGAATTTCCTGGACACGTTCCTTCACATGCTCGACAACCTGCTGCGCATTGGCACCTGCCAGCATTTGAACCATCCCGATGACCGTTTCCCCCTCTCCCATCCGTGTGGCCGCACCTATCCGCAAGGCGGCGCCTTCTTTGACTTCTCCAACATCTCTGATGAAAATGGGAACACCACCCGGCCCGTGACTCACGACAATTTGCCCTAAATCGGTAATCGTCGAAGCCATCGCTTCTCCCTTGATGAGATATTGTTCCCGTTCATGTTCAATGTATCCGCCTCCGGCGAGGGCGTTGTTCTGTGCGAGAGCATCGAATACGGTTTTTAAGGTGAGATTGAAGGCCAGGAGTTTGTTGGGGTTAACGACCACTTGAAATTGTTTCGTCTCACCACCCCAGATATTCACTTCCACCACACCGGGAACTGCCCGAAGCCGCCTGCCAATATCCCATTCCAGAAGGGTTCTCAAGAACATGGGACTGTGTCCCTGGCCTGTGAGGGTGAATTGGTAAACTTCTCCCAGGCCCGTTGATAAGGGGCCCATCATCGGGCGTCCATAGGCGGCGGGAATGCGTTCGGTCGCTAAGGTCAGTCGCTCGTTCACGAGTTGCCGGACAAAATAGAGATCGAGGTGTTCCTCAAAGATCGCGGTCACGGCCGATAAGCCATAGCGTGAGACCGAACGTACTTCCTGTAATCCCGGTATGCCACTGAGCGCGGTTTCAATAGGAAAGGTGATGAATTGTTCCACCTCAATCGGACCGAGCGCGGGGGAACGGGTGAGGATCTGCACCTGGACAGGAGTGAGATCGGGAACCGCGTCGATGGTAAGATTGGTTAGCGACCATGCTCCGGAGGCAATCACTAGGATCAGGGCAACGACGGTAAAAAATCGATATTGAAGTGAAAGGGTAAGAAGACGTTCCATCAACAGGACTCAACGGAGTGAAAAGGGAAAAGTAGAATGTTCAGGGGATGCTCCTCACCATGTATGTTTTCATTCGCACCTCTTATTCCCCTTGGATGGAGGTTTTCATAATGGCGTTCTTCAGGTCGAAGACCCCTTCGGTGACCACCTGCTCTCCTAGCTTCAAACCCCGTTTGACTTCCACAAGTCCGCCACCTTCCTGGCCGGTCTCGATAAACACGAAATCATATCCGGTGTCCCGTTGAACGAACACGCCGCGCACGCCATCCAGCATCGTCAAGGCCGACAAGGGTATGGATAGAGCCGGCTTTTGTTGATCAATCAACCGCACTTCCACATATTCATTGGGTTTGAGTCGGCCCTTTGGGTTATCGACGTCGAATCGCACGCGGATCGTGCGAGTGGTGGCATCCGCGACCGGGGCGATATAGGAAAGTCGGGCGGTGACGGGATCTCCACCCCGTGGAATGATCTGGCCTTGATCGCCTTTCTGAAAACGACGGGCTTGCTCGATTGGAAGATTGGCAAACACCCACACGCGACTGGTATCCACAATTTCAAACAACTCGTCTCCTGCCGCCACGCCCTGGCCCAGCACGATGTGTTGGCTCACCACGGTTCCACTCAGTGGGGCCCGGAGCAAATATTTGTGCCCCTCCAGATGGCTCCCATGTTCCAATTGCTGGAGTTCTTTTTCGCTGAGTCCCATGTTCAGCAGCTTTTCTCGAACGTGCTGATAGACGGCCTGGGCCTCAATTTGGTGCCCACGGTCTTCCAGAAACCGACGTTGCGAGATAATGTTTTCAGCCTGAAGTTGTTTGGTTCGTGTGAAATTGCTATTCGCCACATCCAATTTGGATTTGGCCACCAGGTATTCCTGCACCAACTCATCGAGTCGCATACTTTCCACGGCGGCGAGTGGCTGATCTTTTTGAACCCGATCCCCTAATTTCACCATAATCTTATCCACTTGCCCGGGGATGCGAGATGAAACTTTTGCCACGTACGCGAGGTCGAGGGCGACGTTTCCCGGGGCCGAGACCGAATGCGGGGTCAGGCGTTCTTTGACTTCTTCAATTTGGATACGTTGACGGGCCTGGTCAGGAACGTGATCCACGTGAAACGTTTGTCCTGGAGGGGGAGTGGGTATGGCGACGTCGGTGTTCGGTGAGGTCGCCACTGGTGGTTGGGGGTCGGAGCATCCCATCGGGAACAGACCGATAAGACAGAGAACCGGGACCCAACTCCAGTGTTTGTGATTCAAATTATTCATGAATGGTCCTTTTGGACAAAAGATCTCATAAGGCAAACTACTATCATAGTAACAATATTAGTGATGCGTCTCCCCGGTCGGCAGCG
>QJYE01000038.1 GCA_003235785.1 Nitrospirota bacterium | reverse complement strand
TGGCCCCAGCAATCCCAATATTTCACCTTCATTGATGTCAAAGGAAATATTATTGACCGCCGTGAAGCCGCCAAATCGCTTCGTCAGATTTCGAACTTCAACAATGGGCTTACACATAGGAACGGAGGACATTTTAAAACAAAAATCCGCCGATTTTATCTGGCAGGTGGCATGTTTCACAGCGGTTACTTAACACTTCGCCCTCATGTGTTTGCTTTCCATCATGACAACGCATGCAATCGGCCATCGTGGTCTTCCAGAGTTTGGAGTCGGGAGGAAGATCCGGTGTGTGGGGTTGATCATCCAATTTGACATGTCCGCGTGGGATGACGATCGGGTAGCCTTTAATGGGTGTTCCATGCACCACTCGTGAATGGCACGTTGTACACCCCTCTCCCTGACCTCGTTTTTCAAATGCGGCCATATGGTCCCGATGATCCATGATCAGGCCGACTTCTTTTACCGGTGAGGGCAAATCGCGGGACGACACTTCAGCGACTCTTAGTATGGCGCGATGACACCCAAGGCAGACCGAAGAATACACATGTGACTGAAGGTTATGAGGTTCGGTTGGTGTTCCAAAAAAGGTAATCGCGACGTCTTCTAATCCTGCATACACCTTATCCTGAAGAAAACCGGAAAGCCCTGGCCTCACATGGCAATCCACACAGGTGACATCTTTATGACTGGAGCGGGCCCAGGAATCGTAAGCGGGCTTAATGGTATGACAACCAGCACAAAAGGTTGGCTGATTGGTGAGAGGAATGGCTGCCGCCCCTCCTAAGGCCAGCACGACAAGCACGGCCAGGATGAGGGTCAGACTTTTACCCATGGGGATTACGTATCCGTGTGGCGTGGAAATTGGGTGGTAATAATCTTGGCCAACCCTCGAACATCATCTCGATCAAACCAGGGTACATTGACATCAATGGGCTTGATGGAGGCGACGGCGATTAACCCTTCAAGTGAAACATCCACTTCCTTCAGGTCTTCTCGAACGACAATGACTTTCGGGAATCCTTGGCTTTTCCACCCTTCAGCAATGATTAAATCGATGTCCTTGTTGATGAAGCGAGCACGGATATCTTCGACAGGAAGCTCCTCAGCCACATCGGTAAACATCGCCAGGCTTCCCTTCGATAACACCACGACTTGGCTGGCTCCTGCCCGCTTATGTCGCCAACTATCTTTTCCTTCGGTATCAAGATCAAATCCATGACCGGCATGCTTGATCGTCGCTATCCGATAGCCGGCCTCGGTCAATTCCAGGATTAATCGTTCGATGAGCGTGGTTTTGCCACTGTTAGAACGTCCCACAAAACATACAATGGGTGGTGTCATCTTGAAGCCTATACGTCTTTTAGAAATTACAAGAATAATCAATGCGCATCGTATAGGATCATAACGCTGAAATGCTGCCTAAAAGTTCCTAGACAACAATTGCACATTCACCACATCACCCGGCTGAAGGTGTTCCACGTCTTCCGGCACATCAATAAATCCATTGGCTTTGACCATTGAGGTTAAAATTCCTGACCCTTGTTTGCCCGTTGTTCGAACAACTAAGTCGCCTCCTTCATAGGCAAGCACACCTCGAAGAAAGTGACGTCGATCCGTCTGCTTTGAAAACTTCTCAAGAAAGCGTGCCTTCACGATGGGGCGTTCCCAGATGCGATGCCCCCCCAACTTCAACATAGCCGGTCTAACCAATTGATCAAAAGTGACCATGGACGACACGGGATTCCCTGGTAAGCCGAAGGCTAATTTGCCTTGAATTTTCCCAAAGGCCACAGGCTGTCCAGGGCGGATCGCTAATTTCCAAAAGTTCATATCGGCCCCGAGTTCGGCGAACACCGGCTTGGTGAAATCATAATCTCCCATGGAGACCCCGCCTGATAACACCAGAATATCGCACGTTAATCCCTGCCGAATTTTGTCCTTTAAAGAATCAGGATTGTCTTTCGCAATGCCTAAAAGAACCGGAATCCCTCCAGCCTCTTGGACCGCAGCGGCAATGCCATAACTATTTGAGTTGACAATTTTATGTTCATCAAATGACTCATCAAGATCCGCTAACTCATCTCCGGTTGAGAGAATACCCACACGAGGTCGTTGATGAACCAACACAAAAGATTTCGCCAGAATGGCGAGCATGCCGATTTCCCCGGACCGCAGTGGAGTACCTTGTGGAATGATACATTCCCCTTCTTGCACATCGTCCCCTTTGGGTCGAATGTTTGCCCCCTGGCCATATTCGGGGAGCATAATTCGAACAGTCGTTTCGGAGGGTTCGGTATATTCAATGCGAACCACCGTATCGGCTCCAGCCGGCATGGGCGCACCGGTCATGATGCGAATGGCTTCTCCTGGGCCAACAGACTTAGTCGCCACGGCACCAGCAGCGACATCTTCGACGACTGTTAATTCAGGAATTTTGGTAATGGCATGCTCTTGCTTGATATCTGCCCAGCGAACGGCAAATCCGTCCATGGCCGAATTATCCCAAGGGGGATTGGCGCGTGGGGCAATAATATCTTCCCCCAACACACGGCCTAAAGCATCAAGCAGCCCGATCTTTTCGCAGCCCAAGATCCCAGCAGCATCCAAGACAATTTGTTGGGCAGTGGTTAGCGATGTTAAAGAATCCATGAAGCGTCCAAATCTCCTGAAACGATTGTAAGGTAATCGAGTCGTTATGGCTTTTTAAATGGTGCAGGACGAGCTGACACGTTCACTAATGAGCCTTTCTTCTTACAAAACTCTTCAATCTTATTGGCAATCCCATGAATGGCCTCTGCCGTTGGAAGATCGGAGTGAAACAAGGCATAGGGCTCGCCTCGGTCACATTGCAAGACCATCTCTGGATCGAGAGGCACACGTCCCAGGAACGGCACTCCCATGTCAGCCGCAGAGGCCTCTCCTCCACCTTGTCGAAAGACTTCAATGGATTTATGACAATGCGGACAATCCAGGCCACTCATGTTTTCAATGATTCCAATAATCGGCAACTCACTATCTCTCACAAATGTTACCGATTTCCGAGAATCCAACAGGGCCACTTCTTGAGGTGTCGAGACAATCACACAGCCTGTGACATCTCCGATCAAGTCCATCGTGGTGACTGATTCATTACCCGTACCAGGGGGCAAATCAATAAATAAATAATTCAAATCCTGCCATTCGACGCCACCCAGTAATTGATTGATGAATTCAAATTTATAGGCATCCCGCCAAATGATGGGATCGTCAGAGTTTTGAAGAAGAAACGACATCGAGGCGATTTTCAGATTGTAGACTTGATGCGGAATAATGCCCCCGCCCGTACTGATTTTGAGTTTTTCCCCTTCCACCCCCATCATTTTAGGAATGTTCGGACCATGAATATCCATGTCACAGACGCCCACTTCATAGCCCTTTAACGCTAAGCTAATGGCTAGATTCGTAGTCATGGTGCTCTTGCCAACTCCACCCTTGTTACTCATGACGAGAATTTTATGCTCAATTCGCTCCATGCGCTTATTCACTAACCATCGGCTATGGCCTTCTCGATCTTTCTGGCAGGTTTCGGTTTCATCACAAATCGCACAGGCCCACATATAAGTACAGACATCACCGCTCGACGACGGAGATGGTTGAACCATTTTCAGTTCGCTTGCCATATATGCCTCCAAAAAATTAAAGCCAATAAAAAATCATGATCTACGTAATGTTGCACTTAAAAGTTTAATTCGTGCGGGATTCCGCTTTTCCAATTTTGTGAACCATATGATCCAGGAGTGGAAAAATAAGCGCACCATTATCCTGTATGCCCTTCGCACTTCCCGGGAAATTTATTATCAACGTCTTGTTTTTCATGCCGGCCATTCCTCGAGACAACATGGCCGTCCGCACTTTCTTAAGACTTTCTGCACGCATGGCTTCGGCAATCCCTGGAATTTCTTTGTCAATCACTTCTCGCGTGGCTTCTGGCACACAATCGGTTGGTCTGACCCCTGTTCCCCCAAGAGTGAGAACGACCGATAACGTCTCGTTCTGACAAAGGCTTTGCAGGCGTTTCACAATCACCTCCCGCTCATCAGGCAGGACTTCATAGGATAAAAGGGTGATTTGGTGGTTCGTCAAGGCGTCTTCCAAAATATTCCGACCGGTATCAGGCTCTTGTCCGGAAAAAATCTTGTTACTAATCATTAGAGCTGCCACGCCGATCACCATTTCACTCCACTATCTGGCTCAATCTTTAACGTGGACCAGAGTCCGGCACACTGACATAATCATCATCACCACTCACCACAGAGCCTGTGGATGGAGAGACAGGCCGGGAGGCCGCACGAGAGGTTGCCGGTGCTGTTGGTGCAACCTCTTCGGTCTCCTTGGGCTTCTTTTTCCCAAACATTTGGGCGCTGATAATTCCGACCTCGTAAAAGAAATACATAGGCAGTGCCATAATACATTGATTGAACGGGTCAGGCGTCGGGGTCAGAATCGCGGCAAACAGAAAAGACCCAAGAAAGGCCCACTTCCGATATTGTCTCAGCAACGGGGCATCAACCCACCCGAGCTTGGCCATCAACGTCAACGCGAGCGGCACCTCAAAAATAAGGCCGAAGACCAAGAGAAACCATAGGATAAATCCAATGAAATTGGCGATTGAAATTTGTGCAATAAACCCTGAAGCCAGTCCGTAGGACAGCAGAAAATTCAGAGCAAACGGGAGCACAAAAAAGAAACAAAAGGTTAACCCAAGAAAAAATGCGACGGTACTAATTGCCGTAAACGGTGCGACAAAACGTCGTTCCTGGGCATGCAGGCCAGGAACCACAAATTGCCAAATTTCCCATAACCAATAGGGCGTGGTGAGCACTAACGCACACAGCCCAGCCACCTTAACGTTTTGCCATAGAGCTTCAGCCGGAGCAAGAAAGACTAAGGGAATTTTGGGCAAATCAGAAGGGACCCACTCCCAGGAATCTAAGATGAAAAAATTTTGAAGCGGAATGCGAAGCCAGGTGACAAGAGTGTCCGCATAAAAAAATGTGCCCACAAAGACCAGGGCCATCACCACGACCGCACGAGTCAGTCGATGTTGGAATTCATGAAGATGCTCCATGACGGGCATCTTCTTATCTTCCAATGGCTTAAAGACTTTCTCTTCAAACCATTGACCCCATTGACTTTGTTTGGCCATATATTTCTGGTGTTCCTAAAAAAGAGGGAGACCTTGTGCCTCCCTCTTTCTTGAATCATGAGTACTATTTGGGATTGACCGCCACAAAAAGGTTATTCCCCCGGCGGTTGACCAAGAGGACAACTAATTCGTCTTTCGCAATCTTAGAAGCAATCTGCTGATAGTCATCAAGAGTCTTCACAGCCGTTCGGCTAACCTCTTGAATAAGGTCACCGGGTTAAATACCTGCAGCTTCCACGGCACTCCCAGACTCCACATTCGTCACCACCACGCCTTTGGCATCTTCTGGAATACCAAATTGGTTGCGATTGTCTGCTGTAATGGCTTCCACAGCTAACCCAGACAACACATTATCAAGCTTTGCCATGGCCGGGGGCTTTTCACCTGGAGCTTCCGTCTTGGCCAACACTTGATCTGACGGCCGTTCTCCTAAAACTAAAGTCAACGTCATTTCCTTGCCTTCTCGCAAAACCTTGATGTCTTTTTGTTTCCCCACTTTCGTACGGGCCACGATATTGCGAAGATGATTCACATCTTTCACCTGTTCATTGCCATATTCAAGAATCACATCCCCACGCTGCAGTCCCGCTTTTGCG
>QJYE01000373.1 GCA_003235785.1 Nitrospirota bacterium | reverse complement strand
TTTTTCGTAAAGAAGCCATTTGGCAGTCTGGTCTGTCAGAAAATACATTTTTTCTGGCGGAGAGAGGGGACGGTTGAGGATGGGGACTATTCATCACTACAATGAAATTGTTTTCTGATTAGGTCTTATTGTTCATCTCTTCTTATTGATAGCGCAAGGCTTCGGCCGGATCCAGCTTTGAGGCTTTTATGGCAGGGAAGAGACCAAAACCCACACCTACTCCGACGGCAAACACAAAGGCGATGGCAATGGCGGTGGGTTTAATGACCGCCCCCCAATCGCCGCCTCCCGGCATGGATTGCGCGACTAAATTCCCAAAACCATAGGCAGCGAAAACCCCAAGAATGATGCCAAAGCACCCTCCAATGACACTGATGGTGGTCGATTCAATCAAAAACTGAAGTAAAATATCTTGACGTCTCGCCCCGATGGCCTTGCGCAGTCCAATTTCACGTGTGCGCTCCGTGACGGTCACGAGCATAATATTCATAATGCCAATCCCGCCTACCAGCAAGGCCACAATGGCGATGCCTCCCAGCACGATACGAAATGTCCAAATGGTTTGATCGACCGCGCCTAAGAAATCGCCTTGGTTTCGCACACGGATATCGTCCACCCCGTCATGTCGTTGGATCAGAAATTGATGCAGCTTGTGCGTGACTTCTTCCATCTGATCCCGATCCGGCACATGAATAATCATGGACCGAATTTTGTCATCCCCCTTAAAAAAACGGAGAGCCGTGGTGACTGGAATAAACACCATTTCGTCGTAATCCTGCCCATAGACTTCTCCCTTTGGCTCCATGACTCCGATGACATGAAACCGATGTTCGCCAATTTTGACCTGTTGCCCAATGGCCGATTGGGACCCAAACAGCACTTCGGCAATGGTTTTGCCCAACACGACTGCCCGGTTCCAGGTTTGGATATCAGGAGGTTGCAAAAAACGACCATCCGCAGGATGGAAGTTGCGGATATCAGAAAATTCCGGAGAGGTGCCGGTAATGCGGCCACTGTAATCCCGCTCTCCGGCTATCACTTGTCCGTCGATTTCAATAATCGGCGCGACTTTAAGGTCGGGAAAACGGTCACGAATCGCCAGGGCGTCCTCATAGCGGAGTTGAAGATTGCGCCCAGCGAACATGCGTTTTTCGTCAACCGTCAACCGCTTTTTCCAGACAAACAGCAGATTGGTTCCTAATCGTTCAATGGAGCTGACCAGCCAAATCTGACCGCCTTCCACGATGGCCATCATGGCAATCACCGACGCGACCCCGATGATCACCCCAAGCATCGTCAGTCCGGAACGCAGTAAATTGCCGGACAAATTTTTGAGGGCATCGCGAAAGATGGCTCCTAGCATGACGGGTCCTAGCTTTCTTGGAGAACCGGGGATGTGGGGGCTTCAGTCGACTCGTCGGTTAACACCCGTCCGTCTAAAAGTGTGATGCAGCGGTTGGCGCGTTGGGCGATGAGGGGATCATGGGTAATCATCACAATCGTTTGCCCTTGCCGATGCAGCTCTTCGAAAATTTCTAAAATTTCTTTTCCCGACTGGCTGTCCAAATTGCCGGTCGGTTCGTCCGCCAGAAGGAGGGCGGGTTGGTTGGCTAGGGCGCGGGCGATGGCCACGCGCTGTTGTTGTCCACCCGAGAGTTGATTGCTGTGATGATTCAGCCGGTCTTGAAGCCCGACTCGTGTTAAGAGTTCTCGGGCGCGGTCCTGTTGTTGTGTGCGGGT
>QJYE01000523.1 GCA_003235785.1 Nitrospirota bacterium | reverse complement strand
CTGGGGCAGCTCCTTGTTGGCAATGTGCCCCTCAACCAGACACGGTCAATGCACGAACTGATAAAACGATTGCCACTGATTATGGTGATGATCGAAAGAATTTTAACAAAGGTACCGTTCAATAAATCCTTTCGATTAAGTAATACGTTTCAAAAAGAGCGTGCCGGTTAATTAGCCGGCACGCTCTTTTGTTATGGGCGATGTTAAGTTTTGAAAAATTTTAGTACTAGGCGGAGTGTTCGTGTAGGAACATTGATATGGAAGAGCTGGATTTACGTGGGGTGATCTGCCCCTATAATTTTGTCAAAACTAAGCTCAAGTTAGATACTTTGGAAATAGGATCACGATTGGCTGTGTTGTTAGATGATGGTGAGCCAATACGCAACGTCCCAAAAAGTATTATGAATGAAGGACATCATGTGCTGGCTCAGGATAAAGTGGACTCCTACTATCGAATCGTTATTCAAAAGGAAGATTCGTAAGGGAAAGTGAGTCGACAAAAGAGGCCTCTTTTCTTTTTCTTTGAGGGTGGCCCTGAATCAACAGGGTAATTTCTCCTTTTATGGCTTTTCCTTCTAGAGTTTGACAAATTTCTTCGGTGTTTCCGCGCAAAATTTCTTCATTCAGTTTTGTGAGTTCCCTGGTGAGCACAATCTGCCGATTTCCCATAATCTTGTGAACGGCCCGTAAGGTCTTCACGATTCGATGCTGTGTTTCAAAGACAATAATGGTCCCGGTCTCATGTTGCAGCTTCTCAAAAAACTTTTCTCGTGCGCCTGGTTTTCTGGGAACGAACCCTTCATAGATAAATCGGTCCGTCGCAAGGCCTGATACGCACAAAGCCGTTAAAATCGATGAAGGTCCAGGTATGGGAACCAGGGTAATACCGGCCTCCACGGCTCGATTCACCAGGTAATATCCAGGATCGGAAATAAGGGGTGTGCCGGCATCGCACACCAAGGCGACATGATGGCCTTCTCGTAGTCGATGTAACAGAATTTCAGATTTCTCTTCCTTATTGAAGTCGTGGTAACTCGTGAGGGGTGTTTTGATTTGGTAGTAGGTGCAGAGCTTTTGTGTTCGGCGAGTGTCTTCTGCGGCAATGACAGCTACCTCTTGGAGTATTCGTATTGCCCGGAATGTCATATCTTCCAGGTTTCCAATGGGAGTGCTGACGATATAGAGTGTTCCGCTCATAGGATGAATGAAAAAAATAAGATGAGCTAAGGCATGGTGAGACGCTGGCATAGTACTGAGTGAGCTTGAGATTGTCTAGAAAAAGCGTAATCCCTATCTTTCTTTAATTAATGTAGACACGCATTGATTTTCTTGACCTCATATGGAAGCAGACTTATACTCGATTCTGGGTATTTTTACCTGCATGGGTAAGGGGGATTTGTATGCCTGAAACATTGTCCTTTCTGACAATGGGCCTATATTTTGGAGGGACGGTGCTTTTTCTGGCATTTCTCCTCTATCGCTCTGAAGCTCTGTCACGAGTGTCGGTTTTTGTCGCTGGTGCAGGTTTTCTGGTTCACACCGCCGCTCTGGGAATGGCCATTGTCTCTACAGGACACCTCCCGATCATGACTTTTCGGGATGCGATGTCATTTTTTGCCTGGGGCTTAGTTCTGGTTTTTTTAGTTGTGGCAATGAAGCGGGGACTGCAGGTCTTAGGGACATTTATTTTGCCGCTGGCCTTTCTCTCGTTGGTGTCGGCCACGCTGGCCCCTGCAGAGTCCGATGTCATTGCTCCGGTTCTTCAAACGGTGTGGGTACATGTGACCCTGAGCATCTTAGGGACGATAGGATTCGCGGTCGCCTTTGTTGCTGGTTTAATGTATCTCATGCAGGAACATTTGTTGAAATCCAAGCAATTTAATGTCTTAAATTTTAAACTCCCGCCGTTGGATTTTTTGGATGTTCTCAATCAACGATCCATCCTCTTTGGTTTTCCTCTCTTGACGTTGGGGATTCTAACCGGGGCAGTGTCCGCGCAGTTAACCCTTGGGACGTATCTGAGCTGGAATCCTGAGCAGGTGTGGGCGCTGATTACGTGGGTGTTTTATTTTGTTGTGCTCATGGGACGAGTGACCGTGGGTTGGCGTGCCAAGCGGGCAGCTTATCTGACGATCGTGGGGTTTGCCGGAGTGATCCTGACCTTTATTGGCATTCTATTGAAAAGCCCTCAGACGATTGCCCCCTTATGAATATCATTGTGTTAGGACTCAATCACCGGACAGCCCCGGTGGAGCTTCGAGAATTATTGGCTATCCCTGATAGCCGAATGGGGGAAGCCTTGGCCCGGCTCCGGGCCTATCCCGGTATTCAGGAAGCCATGTATCTGGGGACGTGTAACCGTGTTGAAGTGTATGCTGTGGTCGAGAAGAGCGAATGGGGGTTTCGAGAACTCGAAGATTTTCTCGTGGCCACACACTTCTCTCTCTCCTCGGAAGATTTGCTGCCGCACTTGTACCGCTATAGTGATGAAGAAGCCATTGCCCATCTTTTTAGAGTGTCGGCCAGCCTGGATTCCATGGTCGTGGGTGAGCCACAAATTCTTGGGCAGGTTAAAGAAGCCTATGAGTTAGCGTTAACCCACCGTTCTTCGGGAGTCATTCTTAATAAAGTAGTCAAAAAAGCTATTTCAGTCGGGAAAAATGTCCGTACCAATACTCGAATTGGAGAATATGCCGTCTCTGTCAGTTACGCGGCGGTCGAATTGGCCAAAAAAGTATTTTCTAACCTTAAGGAACGGGTGGTGTTGTTAGTTGGAGCCGGAGAAATGGGAAAATTGGCGGCTCAACATTTAGTGAACCATGGGGTGAAAGAGGTGTTAATTACCACACGTAATCAACATCGTGCCTTAACGCTTGCTGAGCGTTTTCAAGGGCGTGCGGTTCCCTATGATCAACTCCGTCATACCTTGGCAAAGGCTGATATTGTTATTTGTGCAACCGGGGCTCCTCACTTTGTGATTTCTAAAGAAGATATTCAGGCGGCTGTTCATCAACGGATGAACCGCCCCATTTTTTTGATTGATATTACTGTCCCCCGTAATATTGATCCCACGGTCAAGGATGTCGACAACGCCTTTGTCTTTGACATTGACGATCTCAATGCCCACGTAGGCCAGAATCAAGAAGAGCGGTTGAAGGAAGCAAAAACGGCCGAAAAATTGGTGAAGAATGAAGTGAGCTGTATGGTCGCCTGGGTTCGTGGGTTGGAAGCCACACCGACGATAGTCGCCCTAAGGAATAAAGCCGAAAATATTAAAAAGACCGAATTGGACAAAGTCTTTCATCGGTTAGGGGAACTTTCTGATAAAGATCGTATGGCCATAGAAGGATTGGCGTCCGGGATTGTGAATAAGTTACTTCATGGTCCGCTGGTGACGTTGAAAGCAGAAGCCCAGTCGCAAAATGGGTTTGCCTTCATTGAAGCGGCACGACGTTTTTTCGAGCTTCAAGAACGTGAAATCCACTTGCTAAAGTCTGAGACGGTGGAGGATGCAATTGATTTCGAGGTCTCGGAGGAGTCTGTGTCTCAGAAAGATGAGGTATGAGTAGGGTGACTCAATCACGTTCAACGATTGTCATTGGAACCCGGGGGAGCCAACTGGCCCTTTGGCAAGCAGAATGGGTGCAAGCACAGCTTAAGCAAATGGCTCCTGATCTTTCTGTGGTTCTCAAGAGGATTCAAACGAGTGGAGATAAGATTCAGGACGTCCCGCTGGCCAAAGTCGGTGGTAAAGGCCTGTTTGTCAAAGAAATTGAAGAAGCGCTTTTGCAAAAAGAGATTGATCTCGCTGTGCATAGTATGAAGGATGTGCCTGCGGTATTGCCTAGCGGCTTGCAAATTATTTGTGTTCCTGAGCGTGAAGACGCCAGGGATGCGTGGCTGGCGTGGAATGGAAACAAGCTTGAAGCTTTGGGATTGGGCGGGCGAGTGGGCACGAGCAGCTTACGTCGGCAGTCTCAGCTCTTACATGTTCGCCCGGATCTGCAGATTGAGATGCTGCGAGGCAATGTTGATACACGACTTCGTAAGCTTCAAGAGAAACACTTCGATGCCATTGTGCTCGCGGCTTCAGGGCTCAAGCGATTGGGTTGGGATGAACATATTACAGAATGTCTTCCTGTCGATATCAGTCTTCCGGCCATTGGACAGGGGGCCCTGGGGATTGAGGGGCGTGAGGATGATGCTTTTGTCATCGATCTGGTTTCTCAGTTAGAGCATAATTCTACGCGAGTGGCGGTGACGGCGGAGCGGGCCCTTTTAAGGCGTTTGGAAGGAGGGTGTCAGGTGCCGATAGCCGGGCATGCCGTTCTTCACGGCGATGACCTCACCTTAGATGGATTAGTGGCAAGTCTTGATGGCAAGCGATATGTCCGGTATTCCTTGACCGGGTCGATGACCGAACCAATGTCCATTGGGACGACGGTGGCTGAAGAATTGTTGGCACGCGGCGCCCAACCGATTCTGCAAGAAATCTATGGGGCGGTCTAAGCGAATGAAAAACTCCCAAACAGGTGGGCATGTGTATCTTGTGGGTGCCGGCCCGGGCGATGCCAAATTGCTGACCCTACGTGGGAAAGAATGCTTGGAGCTGGCCGATGTTGTGCTGTATGACCATTTAGCGAATTCTGAATTATTGAAGTATTCCCCTGCCCATGCTGAACGCATTTATGTTGGTCGAAAAGGTCGGGGATCGTACAGGGAGCAAGAAGATATTAACGCTTTATTGCTGAGTAAGGCGCAGGAAGGAAAGCGTGTTGTGCGCTTGAAGGGGGGCGATCCCTTTGTGTTTGGTCGTGGCGGGGAAGAGGCCGAAGTGATGGCGGAAGCAGGTATTCCCTTTACCGTGATACCTGGTGTCACTGCCGCTGTGGCGGTGCCGGCGTATGCGGGGATTCCTGTGACGCATCGGACCTTGGCGTCGACCGTTGCGTTTGTGACAGGGCATGAAGACCCAACGAAACCCTCAAGCTCAATGGAGTGGCCGCGTTTGGCTTCTGCCGAAGGGACGCTCGTCTTTCTCATGGGGACAAAGAATCTCCCACAAATTGTTGACCGGCTGATTCAGGAAGGTAAGCCGTTGTCGACACCGGTTGCCGTGATTCGATGGGGAACGTATGCGCGCCAACGAACTGTGGTTGGAACGTTGGAGGATATTGTGGAGAAAGTGACCCAAGCCGACTTCAGCCCGCCAACGGTTATTGTGGTGGGTGAGGTAGTTCGCTTGCGAGATCGATTAAATTGGTATGAAACTCGGCCGTTGTTTGGGAAAGGGGTGTTGGTGACACGTCCTCGTGCGCAGGCTCCTGCGTTGTCCAATTTGCTGGCTGAACTAGGGGCTGAGCCCATTGAATGTCCTACCATAGAAATTCGTCCTCCAGAAAGCTGGGCGCAGGTGGATGAGGCGATTCGTGAGCTTTGCACTTATGATTGGGTGATCTTCACGAGTGTGAACGGTGTGCAGGCTTTCATGGGACGTTTGTGGTTTCATCAAAAAGATGCGCGAAGCCTGGCAAATGCCAGAGTCTGTTGTATTGGCCCTCAGACAAAAGAAGAAGCGAGCCGGTGGGGATTAGTTGCCGACCTTGTGCCCAAGGAGTTTCAGGCGGAAGGTATTTTAGTGGCTCTCAGGGCATTGGGTATGAAAGGCCAAAGAATTTTGATTCCTCGTGCTAAAATCGCCAGGGAGATTCTTCCTGAACAATTGGTGGAGATGGGGGCTCATGTTCGCGTGGTACATGGGTATCAATCCGTGCCACCTGAAACGGA
>QJYE01000076.1 GCA_003235785.1 Nitrospirota bacterium | reverse complement strand
AAGCGCCCACACATAAAACCAGCCAGACATGCTTCACCCAGAATGAAATTCCTGGGAATCTGTACAATGCATAGTCCATGAGACGATTGGTTCGTTGGCGATGCTTGTTCTTTTTAGAACGCTTGTGAGATCGAGAGGAGAGATCGTAGCCCTTCCTCTAGCGCCGACCACATACTTTTCCCTCCAATGACACACCGTCACCTATTCTAGAAGCAAGGATGGTACCTGGTTCTTGTGAAGGGGGTCTAATGTCGAGGTGCGAGGAAACTGACCAAGGGAAGTATGGTTGAAGCCGGAAGAGGATGTCTTGGGGAAAGGAATAGCAAAAAGGCTGACTTTTCGAGAAGGAGCCTTCGAACAAAGGCACGCTACTGAGGACGGTCTTCTGTCCTACGAAGCCTAGAAGACTGAGTCTCGTGAGCTGACCTTAATGATGTTCTTACCAACCAATCGGGAGTCGATCCCAGTCGCACCCCGAAACAAATTGGTTGGTGAGGGTTCGCATGGTGCGGGCTGCTTCGGTTTCTTGGATCTTTGGGGCCTGATAATGCGGTTGCCATCCACAATTGAGGCATCGGATGATCGTTTGCCTCGTCGTTTCCCCCGCTTCGAAAAATACGAATCCTTGGCATTTGGGGCATTCCGAATGTGAGCCATCAAGAAAGGTCGTGGGTGTGGGTTTTAGCGAGTCGAGATGGATGCGCGTATGACGCCGTTTATATTTTCGACCTGCCGTCCCGGGTTGTTTAAGGGTGGGTTTTGTCAGTCGAGGATGTTGAATGTTCATAGCCATGAAACTCCTGGTTAATAAACAATAAAAAAGGCGTCTGTTCGAGGGCTCCGGGTATCACCCATTATTTTTTCCTTCTTGAGTCAGTAGTTTGAGGTATCTGAGAAGCAATGAGATATCTTTCAAAGAGGACTTACAGCAAGACTAATGCCGTTAAGTATTGTTAAAGAAATTCCTTGAAAAATAGTTGGATTATCAGGTTTTTATGGATTGTTCCCCCTAAGTCGGTTGGGGTGAAACGAGGAGAAGAGATATGGAAAGGTTATCTAAAGAGATACAACGTGTTATCTATTTAGATACAAAATTGAGATAACCGGTTGAAGGTTGGTTTTGAAAAGCGCCGAAGGTCGTTTATGGAGGGGAGGTAAGGTGGCGAGGTGATTTGTTTGTGAAGGGGGTGGGAAAAGGAAGAATGGTTTATGTGGAGCAGGGCACACGGAAAATTTGCCGATCTTCCAGCCGCATGGTGACTAATTCCCGCCCCCACACGCAGCCGCCATCCAACGCCACGAGGTGTTTTTCCTGGACGATGCCTAATGCGGACCAATGGCCGAAAATTATCGTCTCGTTTCGGGTGGCACGATCGGGAATGCGGAACCATGGGAAATAGCCAGGTGGAGCCTCTGTGGGCGGACCTTTGAATGAAAAATCTGGAACGCCTGCCTTCGTGCACACGCGTAGCCGAGTCAAGACATTGGTCGTCAGGCCCAGCCGTTCTTCCGTGCTCAGATTGGCAGAGGGTGCGGTGAATTTTCGAAAATAAATCGCCGGTAACATTTCTTTGAAGTTGTCGCGTTGCAAGGCTTCCTCGACTTCCCGTGCGAAGGTGGTGGCTTGAGTCAAGGACCATGATGGCAGCATTCCGGCATGAATCATGACATGTCCACCTTCAACATGGAGTAATGGCCGAAAGCGTAACCAGTGGAGCAATTCGTCCGCGTCGGGGGCGGACAAGATGGGTTGTAAGGTGTCTTTTGGACCAGGCTTAGTCTTGTGGCACCACAACGCGAGGAGATGAATGTCGTGATTTCCTAGGACGGTCACGGCCGATGCGCCCAGTTTTTTCACAAAACGCAAGACTCCCAGTGAGTGAGGGCCACGATTGACCAGATCACCCACGAACCACAAGCGGTCTTGGGTCTGATCAAATTTGATGTGGTCCAGGAGGCGGCGCAAGGCGTCCATGCATCCTTGAACATCTCCAATGGCGTATGTGGCCATGCTTGTCTTTTCTACCTCCTGTTAAAACGCAAAGGGGCAATTCTACATGAACTCTCCTATCGCGCAAAATTGCATCCGTGTGGTGACCCCATTGTTCTTGGTAGAATCGACGAATGCTTGAAGCCTTATTGGTCTTTCAACCCTCCCCCTGGGAGGATCGGAACTGGGCACAACTGAGCGGGCTGCCCTTAGAAGAGGTCTGGCTTCCCGTTGATGAGGTGGTCACGATCTTTGGCTGGTTTGTCGAGGCCGGACCGACGAGCCCTGTCCTGCTCTGGTGTCACGGTAATGCGGGCAACGTGAGTCATCGGGTAGAAAATATGCGTCAATTGTATCAACGCGGATTTTCCCTCTTTATCTTTGACTATCGTGGGTATGGGCGAAGTACGGGCGTGCCATCAGAAGTCGGGCTCTATCAGGACGCCCTCGCCGCGTATGACTACCTCATTCATCAACGACGAATTGCCTCTGAGCGCCTGATCCTCTTTGGCCGGTCGTTAGGCGCAGCCGTGGCAGGAGAAGTGGCCATGAAACGCCCTGCCCCCGGTTTAATCGTGGAAGGGGCGTTCCCGTCTATTCAGGCCATGTCCGATGAACATTTTTGGGGCGTGCCGGCTCGATGGCTCATGGATGTGGAATTCAACCTTGCGGGAAAAGTTCATGCGCTGCACGTTCCCTTGTTGGTGATTCATGGAGAACGGGATTCGATTGTGCCGATGGCTTTGGGGAAGCAGGTGTTTGATGCGGCCCATGAGCCAAAGCGGTGGTATGTGGTTTCAGGAGCCGAGCATAATGACGTGCCGTTTGTTGGCGGGGAACCCTATTTTCGAGAAATTGACACCTTTATACAACGAGTTCTTTCAAAGCGATAGTACATTTCCAAATCCCTGTCGCTTCTTACTTGACCCACTGTTCCAGGGCTGGCTACGATTCCAAGGTCGTCTTTTTGCCTTCTACAGCCTCCATGGATTCATTCCCCTATCTTTATCAAATCAATGCTTCACAGGGTGGACTTCCGAAGTTACCGTTGGCCGAAGCCTGGGTTTCGGTGAATGGCATACGCAGTGATGGTCATCGTAATAAGGTCTTGCACGGTGGACCTGATCGTGCCATCTGTGTCTATTCATTTGAGCTGATTGAAGCCTTACGCCAAGAGGGGCATACGATTTTCCCAGGGGCCTCCGGTGAGAATTTCACAATCATCGGCCTGAATTGGGCAGATATTCAGCCTGGAGTTCACATGAGGATTGGGGAAGACGTTCGCATTGCCTGTACCAGCTTTTGTGAGCCTTGCCGGCGCAATGCCCAATGGTTTCACAACGGCGACTATTCCCGCATGGATCAACGACGGCATCCAGGCTGGAGTCGACTGTATGCCCGAGTGCTTTCGGAGGGGCAGGTGCGGCAAGGTGACCGGATCTGGGTGGAAAATTTGTCTAAGGAGAAATTGGCATGATGGAACGGGTGCTTGAACCGGAAGTGATGGAAGACCCCAAGCAAGTCCTGGCCTATGCTCAGGCCGACTTTGAAGAAGAAAACCAGGGGTTTGTCGATCAGTTTTTTACGCTGTATCCTGATCTGGAACATCCTCATATCCTAGATCTGGGTTGTGGTCCGGGAGATATCCCCATTCGTGTGGCTCGCCGTCATGCTTCGTGTCGGGTCACGGGTATTGATGCTTCTCAGCCGATGATCGCCTATGCGGAGCAGGCTGTGAAAAAGGCGGGATTGGATGAACGCATTCATTTTCTCTGTCAACGCTTTCAGGATGTGGAGTTGTCTCCTCCAGCCGATGCGATGATTTCCAATAGTTTGGTCCATCATGTCCCGAATCCATTGCGATTTTGGTATTGCCTCAAAACATTGCTGAAGCCTGGTGCCACAATTCTGGTCATGGATCTGCTGCGTCCGGAAAACCCCGAGGCCGCACAGGCGATTGTGGATGAACAGGCCGCCGGGGAACCGGAACAATTGCGGAAGGATTTCTTCCATTCCTTGTTGGCGGCGTTTACAGAGGATGAAGTGGCAGCACAATTGGCTGAACTGAATTTGAGTCGGTTGATGGTGGATGTGCCTGATGATCGACATTGGATTGTCTATGGGCGTGTGTATTAACCTATTTTGATCTTGACGGTCTGTAGGCCTCCGATTTAAAGTGAGCCCTCGGTTGGGGGATCGTCTAGGGGCAAGACATTAGATTTTGGTTCTAAGAACCCAGGTTCGATTCCTGGTCCCCCAGCCACTTCATTTCCTCAAAAATTCCAGCAGTTTTAACCTCTTCAACCGTGGCTTGAAACCAGGAAATTCTGATTGACTCATCGTTTCTTCTTCGAGCCCCCAATGCGAGGAAAACACAATTTCGAGTAGGAAGAAGCGTTCTTGGGAATTTCTAAAAGCGTGCTCCGGACCAATGTTTGTTTTGTCTTAGGACCCGGAAGGACATAATTTTATGCACGGACTCAACCGCGTTGCTTTTCTCGAAGACCGATCTTTCTTGGGAATTCTTCAAATTAACCGGTCGCGGCAGGTTCATTGACTTCTTTTGAATAGCCTCTAACGGTGCTCACCCGGCTTCTTTTGCAGCCAAACAATCCTGCCTTTGGCGTCTGGAAATCCTACACGAGCGTTTGGCTCTCCTCACCGAGTAGGCGTCGGATTTTCTATAGAACTTGGTTATTACACTGGTGTAATGGGTAGGAGTTCGGTGCGATACAAATGAGAGGGGGCAAGTGGGTGACCTACTGCAATAAACTTTGGCCTCCCTCCTCCTCTGAGAAGGTTTACCATAGAGTGCCCTCTCAAGGATCTTATTGATTGTCACACCAGTAGATATTCGTATCTTTTCTTGCCATAGGCCAATAGGTGTACTGGTATTTAAAATAGCATTTTTTATAGTAGTAGGTGTCCCAATCAGCAATTTCGTTTTTAGTCATTTTATAGTCAAACGAACGTACCTTTTGGAATTCCTTGTCGCGCAGTCTTTTGATCTCTTCATTCTTGCCATTTTCGCAGGCTTGTTTCAACAATGCTTCATGATTTGGTGTCTTGGTCTCGTAATCTTTCCTGATAACCTTTACGGCACCCATTCCCCCACCCTCGCCATTTTTGATTCGCGGAAAAGGTTCTCCGGCCTTAATGAGTCGTGAGTGTTTGATGGATTGCCATTTGCATTGATATTTAATTTTGCAATAGCCTTCAAATTGGCCGTTGTCGGTCTTCTGGTATTTCTTTTCTAGGACTTTATATTGAAAACCGATGACCTTGCCCTTGGTCGAACAAAAATATTTAGCCCCGTTCGCAGCCATCTCACATTGTGCCGGTAGGTCGAGACTATTTCTCTTGAAGCTCTTTTTCCATGTCGAATTATGTTGACCTGCTGGACAAGTGCACGTTTGTCCCGTTTTATATTGAGACTCCGTTTTTCCACATGTATAGGTAGACTCAGAGTTAGCGTCTGATTCCTTGCCTGATTGAGATAGCTCATTCAATACCATAGCCTGTTTTGCTTGAAGCGCTTGTTTCCGTTTGACCGTTGAAAGCCGAGTTAATTGGAGCCCTCTTGGACGAATGCCACTGAACGTTCCCAGAGCCTCCAGCATACGGCCATCTTTCAAAAATAACACCACATGTTGTAAGTCTTCTGTCTCCCCGAGGCTGGTTATGGCTTCTGGCAGGTCACCTGTTTCTTCATGGGTAGAAATTTCAGCTTCTATGAGGAAGCCCTCCTGCTTTTGCCCTCCTTCCGGAATCAATTGCAGCCAGGCTTCGGCAGCGCTGACGGTGTAGGCTCCCCCC
>QJYE01000255.1 GCA_003235785.1 Nitrospirota bacterium | reverse complement strand
TTGAACGAGCGCCCCAGAAAAACCTTACAATACGAAACACCAGCGGAGAAATTTCAGGCCTGTGTTGCAGCGACCAGTTGAACTCACCGCATCCCATTCGTGGCTTTCCCTGGTGTTAGTCGCTACGCAATTAATACTGATGGTTTTGATCATGTTTGCCGGCCCATTCTGGCCAACGCATTGGAGTCCGCAAGGAATGATGGTCTTGGGAGGAGTCATTGCACTCTGGGCGTTCGTGGCGATGGGCTTGGGAAACATTCGGGGTTTCCCGGAAATTCCTCAACATGGGCGGTTGGTGGTCCATGGACCCTATCGTTGGGTACGACATCCCATGTACGCCAGTGTGTTGGTGATCACGCTGGCCTGGACGGTTGAGCATCCGTTTCCATTGCGGATCATATTATGGGTAGGGTTGGTGGTGACGCTGTGGGTCAAGCTTCGTTATGAAGAGCGCCTCTTGATGGACCGATTCCCTGAATATGATAACTATCGACGTCACATCAAGCGCCTCATCCCTTTTGTGTGGTAGCGCAGACCATTGTAGTGATTAAAAAACGTGTAAGAATGTTTGAGATGTCGTGGGGCATCATTTTCCAGAGTGGTGAACAAGCTTGAGTTTCACCGGTCGAACACAGTTGGTGAATGACGAATGATAAATGAAAAGAATACGTTCTGGGAGACAATGTCATCCTGAGAGAAACGAAGGATCTCGCTGAAAATGGGTTTCTCCGCGTGGGCACAGATCCCTCGCCGTAGCTCAGGATGACGGTCTGATTAGGGCTGGACCGGTTCCTCCCATGTTCGTCCAATAACTGGATGGTAGAATCTAATTTTTTACTCTTAACTTCGCGGTAGAACCCTTTGGGTTTACCCCCCTCGGCAAGGGTATGACTTAGTTTGTATCAGAAATGCCGAAAAGGATTGCTTTCGTGAATGTACCTACTCTCATCCTGCCAGGAATTGGCAACTCTGATCATGTTCATTGGCAAACGCTTTGGGAGTTTGCCAATCCCGAGTTTTTTCGTGTGCAGCAACGAAATTGGAATAGGCCTGTCTGTGACGAATGGGTGAATGTGCTTGAACAAGCCGTAGCGGAAAACGGTGAGAACCCTGTTCTTGTTGCACACAGTTTGGGGTGTCTCTGTGTCGCGCATTGGGCGGCACGTACCAACCTCACCATTAAGGGGGCCTTGTTGGTGGCGCCACCCAATCCAGAGGAAGACGTCTTTCCCTTAGAAGCAACGGGATTTTTCCCAGTGCCCCTTCAATCGTTGGGTTTTCCAAGCATTGTGGTAGCCAGTTCCAACGACCCGTATGGGAGTCTTGGGTTCGCCCGTTCTTGCGCGTTGGCTTGGGGTAGTCGCTTTGTCAATATTGGACCGGAGGGTCACATTAATTCAGAAAGTGGTCTTGGGGAGTGGGCCGAGGGTTTTGGGCTGTATCAAGAACTGGCTGTATGACAGCTCGTTCAAGACTAATCCTTCTTGGGTCCGGGTGACTGGAAGCCGCTGGGTTTCTTGCGAGAGGAGATCGCTTTCTGCGAGACACTAAACGGCCGGACACACATTGAAATGGCATTCAAGAATTTACAGGTATGGCGATGAAGAAAAAAATCACGATGAGGGTCAGAAAAAGGCATTCTACCTAAATTGGTGGGGCGTTCTTGGTGGCCAGGATTGCGTGAGCAGCTTGAGAGGCTTCTTTGACCAGAATGCCCATTTTGGGATGAGAGGGTTCTAGATCTACTGGGAACCCATGTTGCCGTAGCCGCTCGCTGGCTAATTGTCCGATAGATGCCACCATCATATGGGCTAGCACCGGTTGCAGCTTTGGCATCAACGAGCGCTCTTCTAACACTTGAATCAAATGATCCACCTGAACCGCATTAGTGATCAGAATGACTGAGATTTCCTCGTTGACTATCTGCTCGGCAAGCTGGTTGAGCGGTTGCAGGTCATCGGGTAAGGTCCATCGATAGACCGGGACGGGTGTGACCTGAGCACCTCGTTGCCTAAGGCCTTCTAAGAGTTCTGGATTGCTGATTCCATATTCCTGCACCGCCACCCGCTTCCCTCCAAGTCCTTCAGGGTACGAGGCATCTAAGGCTTGGAGTATGTCTCTCCATGTATTGGGTTCCGGGACCAGAATGTGAGGATGTAGGCCAAGAGTTTTCATGACCCCTGCGGGTTTAGGGCCTCGGACTACAAGAACGGTGCTCTCCAATGCCTTCTTGATCGCTTCACGTGGAAATCGGGTCTCTAAAATGTCTAGTAACGTGCGACAGCCGACTCCGGTTAAGAAGATCATGATATCAATCGTGTCAGAAAGAAGGGTTTCGCCAAAGGCCAGGGCTTGGGAATGTTCTGAGAGGGGAAGTTCTTTCATGGAGGGGGCAACCACAGGGATGCCACCATGTCGTGAGATTAGGCGTTCCATCTCCGGGGCCATTCGGCTTTCAAGGGCACCCACTCGGAGGCCTTGAAAGCCGGTTTTTGCATGATCGTGGTCCATTAGGCAGATGGGGCAAGCGGTTCTATTTTTACGGAGTAGCTTGGGTGGGGAGAGACTGCGCGCAACGGAATCCGGTTGAATTATTCCGATCCGTGGGCAAACTTTTGATTCGGGTGAACACGCGCACTTGCGGCGTCTCCCCCTGCCAACCAGAGCTACGAAGGGATTTGTATGTCCCTGTCTCCGGACCTTGGGGATTGCGGAGTGGACTCTTGTGGTAATAATCAACCTCATACCAATCGGCGACCCATTCCCAGACATTGCCGGCCACATCATAGATGCCGTAAGGACTTTTGCCTTTCTCGTAAATCCCGACTTGAACTAATGTGGCTTCGCCCCGCCAGGTTTGATTGAAATTGGCATGTTCCATGGTCGGTTCAACATCGCCCCAGGGGAAACGCCAGTCGTTGGGGCCTTTAGCGGCTTTTTCCCACTCGGCTTCGGTAGGGAGCCGTTTGCCAGCCCAGTGGCAATAGGCTTCGGCATCATGCCAGTCGACGTTAATGACCGGAAGGTCCGTGATCGATTCCGGCATCATGTTCCCTTTCCATATCCCTTTGCTGGGATCCGTGGGGTGCTGTGGGACGCGGTGACCGGTCTCGGTGACAAATTGCAGGTAGCGCCCATTCGTGACTTCATAGATATCCATATAAAAACTGTCCACGAACACGTCATGATTAGGGCGTTCGTCTTCCCCCCCATCCCGTGCTGCTTTTGGAACACCCATCGGGAAAACACCCTCCGGGATCAAGGCCATCGTGGCCCCGTCTTTCCCGGTGATGGTTGCGGGCAAGGTCTGCGCCGCTCCGGCGATTTCCTGGCCATTCACCGGTAACAGGAGTAATAGTAGTCCCAGCGTGATGGACTGAACCGCTTGTGCAGATATGAATGATGACATGGCTGACTCCCCCTTTATGGTTTTGATGCGAATACGTTCGATCACTTTACACACAAAGTACCATATTCTTGGGGCGATCTTGAACTTGCTCCCTCCAAAGGTCCTGGGTATGATGCGAAACGTTCGACAAGGAGGAAGTGGGTAAGATGGGAAAAGCGAAACCAATAGGCGCTCAAGAGTGAACCCAAGAGGTCAGTAAGAATAACTCTCTTATGGAACATACAAGAAAAACACGAGGGTTACGACATTTGGCGCTCCGCGTACGGAATGTCCAGGTCTCTCAGGCTTTTTATGAGCGGCACTTTGATATGAAGCTTGTCTGGCAACCAGACCCGGATAATGTGTATCTCAGTACCGGGGTTGATAACCTTGCCTTACACCAAGTTCCGGCTGAAGAATTTGAAAAATTCGCGCCATCTCCCCATCATCCCCTGGACCATTTGGGCTTTTTGATGGATTCGCCGGAAAGTGTCAATCTGCTGTTTCAGGAAGTCTCGGCACAAGGCGTGACGATTGTTCACCCACCCAAGCAGCATCGGGACGGCAGCTTCTCTTTTTATTTGGCCGATCCTGATTCCAACACCATTCAAGTGTTATTTGAACCGTCGGTCCAGCTGTACGAAGAAGTAAGGAGTGAAAAGTAAAAAGTGAGAAGTTTTGAAAAAAGAAATATTTGTCGGGACACCGTAGCTAGCTCTATTTATCTTCTCTCCTTACCCCTTACTCCTTATCTCTCACGAACATGAATCCCTGGAACACCATTGACGCCAACTTATTCGTTGGACTGAACCCCTGGGTGTGGGCACAGCTGGAAAGTGCCGAACCGCCTGGCCCATTCCCGTTTTTAGGGGGAGTTGATCCGGAGGTGGTCCGTAGCCTCCATCAAGTGCATGAGATCATGATGAGCGGTATTGAAACGGCCATCAGCGACATCATGGCCAAACGGGCTTCTCTTGATGATCCTCAGACCTCCCGCCTTCTGGAAGACGCCTATGCCGAAGTCGTGGCCTCCCGCCCGGCGTTACAACGCCACATTCAATGCGGAAGGAAACCGGATGGCACATTTCATTGGACTTATCCCAAAAATCCTTCGGCTTCGGATTCAATGACCTATGGAGGATTACGCATTTTCAACTCGGTCACGCGCCAGGCCATTCCGTTTGGTTTCGAGCGTCCCATCGGGCCGAAGGTCGGACATTTTTTAGGGTTTCTCACCGGACGAAATTCCATGGGGGAAATTCAGACCGTGGCCCAAGCCAGCGGGCGAGATCTTGAGTCTCAACTCCTTCGTCTCTTTACCTTGTTGCAAGACCATGATTGTTTGGCTGTTTCGCCTCAATCATCAATTGATGGGCATTGGCAACAGGCTACCGGGGATCAGGATATGGTCCATATCGGCCATGCGGCGCTGATGTATCGTCATGAAGAACATTTCGTCTGGTTCGATCCCTGGCTCATGCCGTGGTTTGCTGAATCGCCTGTGCCGTCCTTATGGAGCAACTTGCTCCCCCGGCCTTCGGCCGTCTTCTTGACCCATGACCATGACGATCATGTCGATCCTCGCACGCTCTATCATCTACCTAAAGACATCCCGATTATTGTCCCCAGCCGCCGCAATCGCACCACCTTTTATTATGATTATCTTTCTCTGCTCAGGGAATTGGGGTTTACGCAGGTCAAAGAAATGGCGCATGGAGAATCCTGGCGGGTGGGCGAGGCCGAGATCGTGTCTGTCCCATTTTTTGGTGAAGATCCCTGCGATGTGGAACTGCCTCGCAATTGTTATTTAATCGTCGATCGTGGGCGTAATGTGCTGGTTCATGCCGATAGCGGCCCCACGAATGATGGGCGGTCCGCCCTTCAAAATCGGGTCATGCAAAAACTTGTGGCAAAATACGGCCCCATTCAATTGGTCTTTGCCTCACAGCAGCAACTTAAAGAAGTGCGTAGCTATGCCGCCTATGCCTGTCTCTCACATCCGGGGAAATGGTTGGAAGTGGGAGAAAACGGCTTTCTCACCAATGGCTATCTTTCAGAATTGTGTCAAACAGCCCAAGCCAAACAATTTGTTTCCTATGCCACCGGGGGAGCTGATTGGTATCCCGACCACCTCTCTTTTATGTTTAGTGGGCGCAATCCAGCTCGAACAGCCTTATTAACAGCCCATTGGGATCCCCCGGAAGGTCTCAGGCAGAATTTGGAACCGTTTGGGTGCGGCTATCATTGTGCCCAGGCCTTTGATGTATTCCAACCTGGCTCTCAAGGAAAAACGACGATTCGTCACCTGTCCGACCCGTTGGCTCCGGTCACTCTCTACCAATTAGATCATGAGGTTCCAGCATTTTTACGAAACCCACGGGCATGAGCCTATTTTTCAGCATAATCCGCTCGTCGGCTCGTTAAAACTGATATCTTG